>JBEHYP010000004.1:0-83141 GCA_048498115.1 Bacteroidota bacterium
CCCTGCGTCCGCAAACAGGCAGCCTTGCATTAATAGGTGCCAATGCTTCCAACATGGCCATTGCCGCTGCTGCAACCATGCTGGCGCCTGATTACCGCTTTTTCAGGAACATCGGCGGCGGTATCCCGATATGGATCTTAACGCTGGCGTATATACTGATTGATTTTGCAGGCGTGGCTTCTGTTGGCGCTGCTTACAGTCTTGCCCATTTGGCGGGGGCTGTAGCCGGGCTGCTGTTCATTTATTTTAACCGCAAGGGGCACGATGGCAGCGTATGGATGAATAATTTATACCATCGTGCCATGAACCTTTTTGGCCCCGGCAAGCCGGCCAATGCTCCGGGCATCAGGGAAAAAGTTTTTTATAATACAGGAGAAAGAAAACCGTACAAAAAAACTTCTAATGTTACGCAGCAGCGGGTGGATGAGATACTTGATAAAATAAACCAGAAGGGCTATCATTTTCTTACCGATGAAGAAAAAAACATCCTGAAGAGGGCTGCTGATGAAGATTTGAAATAAAGGTTCGGCCACGGATTTCACGAATGCACACGAATAAAAATATCAGGGTTAACTGGTGGGCTTCGCTGCTTTCTTTTCTGTGAAATCTGTGGCTAAAAAATATATGGCGAACAATCATTTATTACCTTTATGCCATGGCTAAAAGCTTTTTCCGCCGGTTATCCAAAAAGTTTTTTATTATCACCAATATCATCATTGCCGCATTATATGTAGCCGGCTGCTATGGTGGATTTTTTTTCAGGCCACGGCTTTGGCCTGTTGGTTTCCTTAGCCTCTCTGCATTTTATTTATTAATTGTATTGCTGCTGTTTATTGTCTTTTGGTTATTCGTAAAAAGAGGCTGGACGCTTATTTCGGTAATTGCCATCCTTATTACCTGCAAACCGCTTGCTAATGTCATTCCTTTTCGTTTTTCATCATCGTTTGATATTACGGCAAAGGCCGAAGATGTGAGGGTGATGAGCTGGAACGTAGCACAATTTGATATCTTATACAATAAGCGCCGGCCGGATATAAGGGATGATATGCTGGCGCTGATAAACCAGTACAAGCCGGATATTGCCTGTTTCCAGGAAATGGTGGCTGCAGATACGCTGGTAAATCTTGATAACCCCTATTTTAAAAAATACAGTTTTTTTACTGTGTACGAATATGCTTCCAAACTTAATTTTCCTGATTATTATTTTTCTTACGACTGGCGGGATGATTTTTTAAACCACGAGCATTTTGGGTTGATGATTTTTTCAAGATATCCCATCATCAATAAAAAAACGCTGAGCTTTTATCCCTATACTTACAATTCTAATTTTCAATACGTGGATATTGTAAAAGATGCGGATACCTTCAGGGTATTCAATATCCACCTGCAGTCATTAAAATTTACCGACAGCAACAGGGTATATATTGACAACCCTTCACTGGAATCAAAAAAGGATCTGCAGAATTCCATGAACCTTATCAGCAAATTCAAGCGCAGCTATATAGAACGCAAAGCGCAGGCTGACAGGGTGAAAGCGGCGATAGCGCAGAGCCCTTACAAAGTGATTGTGTGCGGCGATTTTAACGATGTGCCCAACTCTTATGCTTACCAAACCATTGGTGATGGATTGCAAAATGCTTTTGCAGAAAAAGGCGCCGGCCTTGGAAGAACGTTCAGCGGCATAGCACCCACACTGAGGATTGATAATATTTTTGTAGACGAGGAAATTAGCGTGAACCAGTTTTTAAGGATACCGGTGAAGCTGAGTGATCATTTTCCTATTGTTGCAGATGTAGTGAAAAGGAAATAGGAGCCATTTCGGCCTGGCCTTTTACGCCACAGCCCTGTGCGTTGATGGCAATATCAAATAGTAATCAATAATGAGTAACTGTTTCCCGGCAAAGCGGCTTAAAATAAGTTTTTAGGAGAATTTAAGAATCCAACCAATCGAAAAATTGAGTGACGTTCTTTTTATAGCAACTTAAAGTTTGTGAATCAATAATTTTTCTATAAAATCACCCAAATCTGTTTTTACATAAACAAGATAAACACCCGAAGCTAACATATCAGTTTTTAATTGGAAGGTTGAAGTTCCTGTATTCTTAATTACATTAGTAAACAATTTTCTTCCTTCTGCATCAATAACTGATATTTCTGCAGATTTTACAACCTGCCGAAAATAAATGTTGGCGTAAGCAGATGCAGGATTGGGAGCAATTATAAAAGACAAATTGCTATTATCTATATTCACAGTTCGCACAGGTGAAAGGATAAACTTACCGTCTTTGTCAATCATTTTTAAGCGATAATAATTTATTCCTTCAAATGGGTGTATATCATTGAAAAAATAATTATTTGGCCGAACTGTGTTTAATGCAGCCATGTTCCCCAGGCCTGTCCATGCAGTTCCGTCTTTGCTTCTTTCTATACTAAAGGATTTTGTATTTATTTCATTGGTGGTTATCCACTTTACTGACACTTTTTTATTGTCAATTTGAGTAGCCGTAAATTCTAAAAGCGTTAACGGCAATGTTCCACAGGTTTTACTGAAAACTACGCCTGCATCAAACAAAAAGAAATTATTTGCCGTCCAATGTGCATAGCTGAAGGCTACGCTATCCACCAGCACACAGGTAAGCTGGGGATTGTCGTTTGCATAAATATAAATAACTGAAGTGTTATAGCCATTGGCTACATTAAGCGCCTGTAAATATTGATTGCTGTCGCATGATAAAATAATCACATGCGTGTTGCTTAAATCTAAAGCTGTTAATTGAGTATGTTCACAATATAAATAGATTAACATAGAGTTGTTTTGCAAGTCCAGCGTTGTTAATGGATTGTACGAGCAGGTAAGCTGCAATAATTGGCTATTGGTGCTTAGATATAAACTGCTAAGTTGATTATAAGAACAATCTAAAGTTTTTAAAACCAAATTTTTGCTGACATCGAGCGCTGGCATATTATTTCCTGCACAAAAAAGAGTTGTAAGCGCTAAATTATCGCTCACATTTATGCCTGGTAAAGTATTATATCCGCATCGCAAAATTTGCAGGCCGGAAATATTGCTCACATCAAGGTTTGTCAAATGATTGTAACTACACTCTAGCGCAGTTAAAGCCGTGTCAGCATTCACATTTATTGCGGTCAAATTATTATAACTGCAATCCATGTTATTTAAAACAAGATTATTATTTGCAGAAATTGAATTTAAGCTATTGTGGCTGCAATTTAACTGCATTAAAAGTGTATTGTTATTTACATCAAGGTACGTTAGGTTATTATAGCTGCAATTCAATGTGACTAAACCCGTGTTAAGGGCTGTAATGAAATAAGGTAATTGATTCTGCGAACAGTCTATGGCGGTAAGGTTGGTGTTATTAAATGTAGTTAAAACAGTTAAGTGATTATTAGCACAGTTAAGGGTGGTTAAAGCAACATTACTGTTCAGGTCTAATGCAGTTAATAAATTATTGCTGCAATTTAAACTTGTGAGCGCTGAACACCCACTTATGTTTAAAGCGTTTACATTCTGACTGCTTAAATTCAAACTGCTAAGTGAAGTGCAATTACTCAAGTCTATAGAAATACCAGTCATAAGCGATGTAGATATGACAATATCTGTCAAAGAAGTACAACCGCTTGCCTTGAAGTGGCTTAATGCTATGTTCCCCGTGCAACTGATGTTGGTTAATGAAGTAAGCCCGCTTATGTTCAATGTATCTAAATAAGCGGAATACCCACCGTAGCTCGTCTGCTGATTGCTGCAGGAAAGCGAAGTGATATTTACAAAGGCCTCTATGCCTGTCATATCAGAAATATTCAAACCATCTACATTAATTGTACCTGTGTAGGCTGTTGCTTCTGTGCACTCAATTTCGTTGTTGGCATTTGTGTTAATGGCAGTATTCGACAACAAGGCGGCTTTAAGATTTGCATCGGGAATGTTTACAGTACAAACCGGGTTAGGATTGTAATTAGCGCAATCGGTACTAAACGTTGCCCAGCTGTCAAATTGGTACGGATAACCAACTCCCCATAAAACCTGGGACACGGTTACGTTATCCACCTGAATACAAAACAAGTTTGGATATCCCTCTGCGTAAATTTGTTGAAAGCTCTGCGGATGCCCATTGGCAAGGTTTAGCGATGTTAATTGGTTGCCTGTGCAAAATAAATTTTGCAAAGCAATACAATGGCTTACGTCTAATGACGTTAGTCCGTTATTGTAACATTGAAATAAGGTTAGATCGCTGTAAACGAAAGAACCAAAATCTAAGGAAGTTAATAATGGGTTATAATTAATTTTTAGAGTTTGTAAAAACCGGCAACCCGCTAAATTAAGAGTTGTAAGGTTTGAATTTTGCTGACAGGTAAACGTCTTTATGTTTTGGCAACTATGTATATCTAAGGAAGTTAACTGAGGGCAGCTATTAACGGTTAAAACCTGCAAAGAACCATTATTTATAGTTAAAGACGTAAAGGGATTATTTGAACAGTCTAATGTAGTTAAAGCCGAACAGCCGGTTATATTAATAGACGTAAGATTATTATTCAATACGGAAATTGTTTGAATGCTTGCAAACGCCTCTATGCCTGTCAGGTCCGAAATGCCTAATCCATTCATCAGAAATTGATGACTGTATATATCCGAAGTGTATGACGCAGCTTCGCTATACTGGATTTCGCCATCGTGGTTGGCATCTAAATAAATTTCCGTTCCTATGCCTGTCGGGTTTGTACTGTAGTGATGGTTAATCAGGAAGTTTTTAAAAACCGGGTCCGGGATATTCACGATTTGTGCATTTGCGATAAAAACTACCATCGTAGTTAAAATACTCAAAAAAACAGTTTTTTTCATCTTTTTATTGTTAAAACTATTTGCCTGTAGAATTAAGGTTATTATGTCCGTCAATAACTGTGTACAGCAAGTAAATATACGCAACTCTGGTACAGTAATATTTGAGAACCAAAAAGATAATTTTGACGGGGTTAATCTTAAATGTTACAACAAAATCATAATCCCCTTGTCAACTTTACTTCATTCCCACAATCCGTACAAAATCTTCTTACGAGGCAGGTGCTTATTTTCTTTTAGTGCAATACAAAGGCTACCGGCGGTTTTTATCCATAGCGAAGTTGACAGGCAGAAGAATTAGCCCAAAAGTTTATATTTGCCTGTAAATGCTTACAATTTCTCCATACCGGTTATGCTGTTGCTGCAATAGAAGTGGCTGTTGAAGCGTTTCTTTTCTTCGTTATTATCTTCTTTCATTAGTTTTGAAAAATGCTCCGTAAAGAAATAAATGTACAAGTGAGTGACACAACGATGTTGAACAAAGCGGTATGGCCTGTTTCAAAAAAATAAAATCAATAAACAAGTAATTCCCAATGGCTTTAAAAATTCATAACTCTTACACAAGGCAAAAAGAATTGTTTAGCCCCATTACGCCGGGGCATGTGGGTATGTATGTGTGCGGCCCCACGGTGAGCGGCGAAAGCCACCTGGGCCATGCAAGGCCGTATATCACTTTTGATGTGGTGTACCGCTATCTTGCACATAAGGGCTACAAAGTGCGCTATGTGAGGAATATTACCGATGCCGGCCACTTTGAAGAAGAAGGCAGGGAAGCCGAAGATAAAGTGGGCAAAAAAGCACTGCTGGAAAAACTGGAGCCGATGGAGCTGGTGCAGAAATACACCAACCTGTTTCACTGGGCCATGCTGCAATTCAACAACGTGGAGCCAAGCATTGAGCCCACGGCTACAGGGCATATAGTGGAGCAGATAGAGATGATAAAAAAGATCATTGAGGATGGGTATGCGTATGAAAAAAATGGCTCGGTGTATTTTGATGTAAAAAAATATGCAGCAGGGCATGATTACGGAAAATTAAGTGGCCGTGTGATAGACGAATTATTAGAAACGACAAGGGAACTGGACGGGCAGGAGGAAAAAAAAGACAAAGCAGATTTTGCTTTGTGGAAATCGGCAGCGCCGGAGCATATCATGCGCTGGGCAAGCCCCTGGGGCGTAGGCTTTCCCGGCTGGCATATTGAATGCTCTGCTATGGCAACAAAATATCTGGGTGCCGAATTTGACATTCACGGTGGCGGTATGGACCTGCAGTTTCCCCACCACGAAAGCGAAATAGCGCAAAGCACCATCTGTAACCATACAGCGCCGGTGAAATACTGGATGCACAATAACATGATCACCATTAATGGAAAGAAGATGGGCAAGAGCTATAACAATGTGATAAAGCTGACAGAAATGTTCAGCGGCACACATCCATTGCTCTCCCAGCCGTTTCACCCGATGGTGGTGCGGTTCTTTATTTTGCAAAGCCATTACCGCAGCCAGCTTGATTTTGGCAATGATGCATTGGTAGCGAGTGAAAAGGCATTGAAGCGTTTGTGGGAATCGTATGAAACACTGAAAAAATTATCGCCTGCTAGTAACACCGTAGCTGAAGATAGAGAGCTGGATGAAAAAGTACTAAAGATGCTGAACGAATTTGAAGAATTTATGGATGATGACTTTAGCACGGCGAAGGTATTGGCGAATATGTTTGAGTTGAGTTCTGTGATTAATTCTTTAAAAGACGGGCATATTAAAAAAGAAGCCATTGCGCCTTCAACGCTGGCGCTGCTGCAGGAAAAATTTAAAGTGTACTTAGAAGATATTTTGGGATTGAAAAGCATTTCCGGCGGAAACAACGAAACGTTTAAGGGAGTGATGGAGCTGCTGGTGGATATAAGGAAGGATGCCAAGTCAAAAAAAGACTATGCTACCTCGGACAAAATACGCAACCAGTTAAATGCGCTGGGCATTGTGATGAAGGATGAAAAGGATGGGAGTGTGAGCTGGGATGTAGGGTAGATGGGAACACGGATGTGGCGGATGAAACAGATCAGGATAAAATATCCGTATAGATCCGCTTTATCAGTTTCATCTGCGTTCTATCCTTCGCAAAAATAAATCAATGCAATAGTTTGAAACCTGTAATACAAAGCAAGCTGCCTTCCGTAGGCACTACTATTTTTACTACCATGAGCGCCCTGGCGGTGGAGTACAATGCTGTTAACCTCGGGCAGGGATTTCCTGACTTTATGATGAGTGAAGAATTGATAGGAAAGGTGAATGCTGCCATGCAAAGCGGTTTCAACCAGTACAGCCATACTAATGGATTGCTTTTGCTACGGGAACGGATAGCCGAAAAAGTACAAAATCTTTACAACACAATTATCGATCCTGATACAGGCATTACCATCACTCCCGGCGGCACATATGCTATTTACACAGCGCTTACCACGGTGCTGCAACCGGGCGATGAAGTGATAGTGTTTGAACCGGCTTACGATAGTTATTTACCTGCTATAGAAGTGAACGGTGCTGTGCCGGTATTGATACCGCTTGCTTTCCCCAATTATGCTATTGACTGGGATTTGGTGAAGCGAAAAATTTCCCCCAAAACAAAAATGCTCATCCTTAATTCGCCGCATAACCCCACGGGCAGCGTATTGGGCAAAAATGATATTGAGCAATTGCGAAACATTGTAAAAAATACTGGCATTTTTATTTTGAGTGATGAAGTATATGAGCATTTGATATTTGACGGCATACGGCATGAAAGCATTTTGCGTTACCCTGATCTGTTTGAAAGAAGCTTTGTTTGTTTTTCTTTTGGTAAAACTTACCACTGCACCGGTTGGAAGATCGGTTACTCCATCGCCCCTGCGGAGTTGATGAAAGAATTCAGGAAAGTGCACCAGTTCAATTGCTTTAGCTGCAATCATCCGGTGCAACATGCGCTGGCTGATTTCATGCTGCAAAAAGAATATTATTTGGAACTGGGTAAACAGGTGCAGCAAAAAAGAGATTATTTTCAGCAGCTAATGGCCAGCACTAAATTTAAGCCGCTGCCAAGCTATGGAAGCTATTTCCAGTTGTACAGTTATGATGGCATAACGGATGAAAAAGAAAATGATTTTGCCACCAGGCTCACCAAAGAATACGGCGTAACAGCAATACCGGTGTCTGCTTTTTATAAAAGCAATACAGAGAATAAAGTGCTTCGGTTTTGTTTTGCCAAAAAAGAAAGTACGTTGGAGGAAGCGGTGAGAAGGTTGGAAAAGCTGTGATTGATTTTTTAGCCACAGATTTCACGGATTAACACAGAAAAATAAGCGAAGCTTGTTTGTGTGATTAGTGAAATTCGTGGCTTAAAAAGATATATACCGAAGGCATATATCTGTGTGCATCTGTGAAATCTGTGGCTACACTTATATTCCTTTGATCACTTCAATTGTTTTTTCTATCATCGCTTTATTTATATCCAAATGCACCACCAATCTTAGCCTGTCAGGCGCAATGGCATAGCCAAAGATATTATTAGCCTTCAATTTTTCAACAAGCGCAGGTGCAGTAATGGAATTGTTTAATTCGGCAATGATGATATTGGTTTCAACAGGCAATACCATTTTTATAAAGCCTTTTTGCTGCAATGCTTCGCCGATTTGTTTTGCATGCTCATGATCTTCTTTCAACCGTTCAACATGGTTTTGCAAAGCATAAATGCCTGCGGCTGCCAAAAACCCGGCCTGCCGCATGCCACCACCAAAAACTTTTCTTATCCTTCTTGCTTTTGAAATGAAGGTTTTGTTGCCGAGCAGCACACTCCCCACCGGGCAGCCAAGCCCCTTGCTGAGGCAACAGGAAATACTGTCGAATATTTCTCCGTATTGTTTGGGTGTTTCATTTTTTGCCACCAGTGCATTGAAAATTCTTGCACCGTCTAAATGCAAAGCCAGCTTGTTATCAATACAAACCTGTTTTATCTTTTTTATTTCATCAAAATCATAGCAACTGCCACCGCCAAGATTGGAAGTATTTTCAAGACTTACCAATGAAGTGTGTGGCCGGTGTACATCATTGGGATTAACAGCAGCTAATACTTGTGCAGCAGTTATTCTTCCCCTGTCACCGGGTAATAATTTTACCGAAGCAGCGGAATTAAATGCAATGCCGCCGCCTTCATAGCGATATACATGCGATGTTTCTTCGCAAATTACGTCATCGCCGGGCTGAGTGTGGCATTTAATGGCAATTTGATTGGTCATGGTGCCCGAAGGACAGAATAAAGCGGCTTCCATTCCGAACATAGCTGCAGCAAGGCCTTCCAGCTCATTAATGGAAGGGTCTTCGCCAAATACATCATCGCCCACTTTTGCCTGCATCATGGCTTCTTTCATGGCAGGTGTGGGTTTGGTAACGGTATCGGAACGGTAATCTATGAGCATGATATTAAGTTTAAAAGAAGTTCAAAAGGTTTAAGAGGTTCAAAAGGTTGGAGGCTTTATACTAACTCAGTAAACTTTTTGAACATCCGGAACAGTTCAGGCACCAAACTGCCTTAAATGATGGTCTAAATGCTTGTACATCGCTTTGCCCCATTGCTCGCCGGTGAATTTGCCAAACATGGGATGAACGATTTTTTCTACAACAGCCGGATTTGCCTGGCGAAATTTGTCTATTAAATTTGTCAATCCTGTTTTTTCCGTATCAAAATCACGCTGGTCTTTGATGATAAAATTAGGAGCGGTTGGCAGGCCCTTTTTCCAGGGAACATCATTATGCAATTTGTGTTTTACCGCCCAGCCGGCAAGCAGCCCCAACAAACTTCTTGGTATCGGCTTTGAACTGAGCGGCACCTTAAATATTTCTTTACAATGCGCCAGCATCTGCGCTACTTCCATTTTGCCCCATTGCCTTTGTGATTGAGGAGTAAGCTTATTTATTCTTACTGTTATTTCATCGTAAGCAGCTTTGTCAAATAAATTTTTCATACAATTAAAATTGGCAGGCAAGGTGCCGAATGTTTTTCATAAAGAGAAAATATTTGTGGCTGAACAGCCATTTTTCCTGTATCAACTGCATTAACTGAACAGGTATTCTACATCTGCCTTTGTAAGCGACTTCACAAAACCGGCATCATCACTAATCAATTCACTGGCTAATTTTTTCTTCCGTTCCTGCAATTGCAAAATTTTATCTTCAATAGTGTCAATACAGATCATACGGTAAGCAAAAATATTTTTCGTTTGCCCGATACGGTGGGTACGATCAATCGCCTGCTGCTCTACAGCCGGGTTCCACCAGGGATCAACAATGTACACGTAATCCGCAGCAGTTAAATTTAAACCCACACCACCTGCTTTTAATGAAATGAGGAATACACGGCAGTTGTCGTTATTCTGGAAATTGTCAATTGCCTTTTGCCTTTCATTAATGCCGGTGCTGCCATCAAAATATTCGTACGCAATACCTTCTTCTTCCAGTTTTGCTTTTATCAATGCCAGCATACCAAGGAACTGTGAAAACACCAGGGCTTTGTGCTCGCCGATATTTTCCTGGATTTCCCTTGTAAGCTCCTCCAGCTTAATGCTGTGGTTGGGGTATTTATCTTCTTCATTTAAAATAGCCGGGCTGTCGCATATCTGCCGCAGCTTCATCAGGCCCTGCAAAATGGTGAGCTGGCTTTTATCAATGCCCTGCTGGTCAATTGTACCCATAATTTTATCACGGTAACTATTGCGGTAAGCATCGTAAATGGTGCGTTGCTCTTTGTCCATTTCGCAAAATAAAATGGTCTCTGTTTTTTCGGGAAGGTCTTTGGCAACCTGCTCTTTTGTTCTTCTTAAAATAAAAGGATAAAGCAGCTTGCGTAAATGCTCCTTTTGCTCCTGCTCGCCGAACTTATCAATAGGCGTTGCAAATTCGTTCCTGAAAAATTCCATGCTGCCCAGCAGGCCGGGGTTAAGGAAATTCATCTGGGCAAAAATGTCAAACGTATTATTCTGCAATGGGGTACCGCTCATGCACAGGCGGTTTTTGCCGCTGAGCAAACAGGCCGCCTTGGTAACTTTTGACGAAGGGTTTTTAATAGCCTGGCTTTCGTCAAGGACGATATAATCATAATTGATTTTCATCAGCACCTGTATGTCGCTGCGTAATGTGCCGTAAGTGGTGATGATCACATTAGATTGCTGCAACTGCTCCACCTCTCTTGTGCGCAGGCTGCCATGGTGTATTTGCCAGCTTAATTCCGGGGTGAATTTTTTTATTTCATTTTCCCAGTTATATATCAGCGTGGTGGGGCAAATTACAATCGCTTTTAAATTGCCTTCTGTTTCTTTATAATGCTTCAGCATGGTAAGCGCCTGCACGGTTTTACCCAACCCCATATCATCTGCCAGTATGCCGCCCCAGCCCACATCATTAAGATAGCTGAGCCACTGGTAGCCTGCAGTTTGATAAGGCCTCAGCACCTGCTGCAGTTCCTGCGGCGCTTTTATTTCCGGTATATTTTTAAACTCCCGCAGGCGTTCAAATTTTTCATCTAATGAAAAGCTCAGCTCGTTGGCCACCCTGTTTTCATACAACTCATCTATCACACTCATGTGATATTTTGAAAGGCGCAGTTTATCAGTACGGCCATCGCCTACTTTAAACAACAATGAATAGCGCTGCAGCCATTCATCGGGCAAAATGCCCAGTGTGCCATCGCCCAGTTGCACAAAGGATTGCTTTGCCGCCAGTGCTTTTTTAATATCGGCAATGCCTACACGCTGCCCTTCAAATTCAATTTCCACCTTGGCATCAAACCAATCGAGCCCGCTGCTTACATGGATATGGGTGCTGGGCCTTGCAGTGTTAAAACGGAAATTGCGCAGCGCATCAAAACCATACACCGGCACTTTGGCTTCTTTCATTGCATCTACAAATAAAAAGAACCAGTTATTCCGCAATACATCCACGCCTTTCAGGATAAGGCTGTTGCCCTCCTGTGGCTTGATAAAATGCGAATGCAGCGATTCAAGCGAAGCAATGAATTTTTCCTCTGCTTCTTTGTTGCGGTGGATGATGAGTATTTTATCACCATCAGGAATAGTGATAGTTTCCTTGTCATTGCTTTTTGTTTCGTAGCCCTTGTAATTGAACACCGGCTGAAAAACAAGGTATTCCCCTTTTTCCTGCAGCATCAGCTTCACTTCAGGCTCGCCGCTTTTCACTTCTTTAATCAGCGACTTATCAAACTCCACCTGGTATTCCCTTGTAAGCGGCAATATGGTGCGCTGCATTTGCGCCGACCAGTTTTCTTTGCTTAACTGTATACTCCCCTTCTTAATAAACTTTTCCGCCTGCAAAGAATCTTCAGGCTTTTGCCAGAGGTAAAAAATATGGTTGTACAAAAACAGTATGCTGCTGTTGCATTCATTATCCGTTACGGGATGTTCTGCGCCGTTTACCGTAAAACGGCATTGCAGCTCAAAATGATCACCCTGGGCAGTGATTTTAAAATGCGGCTCCAGGAAGCTATCACTGAGGCTTACTTCCTGCAGGCTTTCTGTTTTAAAAGTTTTTTTCTCAGGCAGGTAAAAAACGAACGAATTTTCAGCCTGCTCTTCAAATATTTTTTTCAGCTTTGGATACAAATACTCAGTGATAAGCGATTTGGTTTCTTCAGGTAATTCATCCCCGTCTGTATGGATGATATTTTCCCAAATGCCGCTGAAAGGTGAATTGCGGTTGAGGTATTTATTGACTTCAGAGGGCTGTAATTTTCTTACCTGCTGCAGCAGCATTTTATCCTCTTCGCTGAACGGCTCGGTGTTTACATACTTTGTAAGGTCAAGCTTTTCAATTTTCCCCAGCAATTTTTTATTGTCGCCGTCATAATCCCCCTGTATGGCATCAATGGTAAAAAACGGGTACGTGCCTGCATTAAAGTTGAAAACAATACCGAGTTTTTTAGTTGGCAATTGCGCTGTTTCTACGGCCACATCGGCAGTGGCTTCTTTTTTTGCAGCCACCGGTGTATCCTGCAGGTAAGCAGGCTTTGCCACCGGTGCAGTAGGCGCCACTCTTTTAATAGTGGTGTCAAGCACTTTCAAAAAAGGTTTGCCGTCTTTATAAATAAATTCAAACTTTCCGCTCAGGTCGTCTTCAAGGCTGTAGCCGTATATCTGCAGCAATTTATTTTTTTCCTTGTCCCAGTTGCGGATACTGTCAAAATAATAGGGGCCGTATTTATGGAATAGCTGTAAAAGCAAAGCTGTTTTGTGTACGCAAAGCGGGTGCTCCTCTTCGCTGCACTTGCAGGAAGTATCAAAATTGCGCTCATCATTTTTCTGGATAACAACCGGCCAGCTTTCATTGCCGGTATCAACAACTGCTTCCACCCTTTCATTCACTGCGCTGTTGAGGGTCACTTTTTCAGCATGGACTAATTTTTCCGCTTCATCATACATCTCCGGGGATGAAAGCACTTTCACTACTTTCAGATCAATGTGCTTCATTTTGGCAACAGTGTGCAGCTGGTTGTATTGTATATTGCCCGAGCCCAGCATATTTTTATCTATCAGCTCCTGCAACTGCAGCAAAGCGGCCGCTTCATGGCGGCAAATATCGCCGAGGTTGTAAGGGCAGGTGCAGCGCACAGACAAAGTTTTGGGATCGTTGTATTGCTGTACAGATACCCTGTAATAAGTGCTGTACGTATCATCCTTTACACGAAAGGTTGCGGAGTTCATCAGGTCATCATGTTCTGCCAGCTCAACATAACCTGTAGACAGTATCTTTTTTCCCCTCCGGATTACTTCATCAGAGCCGGTGTTGTAAACGTATTTGATCAAATGTGATAATGCCAAGCGCTGTATATTTTGGGTTACTGTTTATGCCTGTTTTTCACAGCTCCTGTTGCGAAAAAGGCAATTTGCAAAAGTAAGGGAAAAACGATGAGGCAGAAAATGAAACAGGAAAGTTTGTGAAAAAATAATACAGAGTTTGAATATTTTTAAATTATTTCGGCTGTAAACAAACTATTCGTTAAAATGTTCGGGGGGGATACAATTAATTTTCCCTCTTCAAATACACACAATACATCTGCTACATCATTAGTAAGGCAATACCGGATATCTTTTTCCAAACCATAATTGATAAGGCGGCGATAGTGCGAGGCATTCTTTGCTTTCATAAATTCATACAGGTCGCCTTTCGCTTCATTATACATTGTTTCCGCCATGGAGGAAGCATCGCAGTTAATGTCAAAATACTTTTTAATACGGCTGATAACAGCACCGGCAAATAATGTGTCTTCAATATTCACCCTGTCTTTCCAGGCGGCACAGCCTAATATTACCGGCTGGTTTTGCTGTATCAGGTAATTGCATACAGCGGAAATATTGGGAAACGATCCGGTGATGACTGACTTTGCATTCCTGTCAAGCGCCATGTGGAGCAGCCTGGTGCCGTTGGTAGTGGTAAGCACCAGCACTTTATCTTTTATAAAGCCGGGGCTGTATTCAAAAGGGGAATTGCCATGCTCCAAACCTTCGGCTATATGGCCGTCCCTTTCTCCGGCAGTAATGCCGTCAATTTGTTTCCCCAGCCTTATACATTCGGCCACGCTGTCAACGGGGATAATATATTTGGCGCCATTGTGCAGGGCTGTTGCAATGGTGGAAGTAGCCCTCAGCACATCAATGATTACAACAATGCTGCTGCTTACATCATACAAGTGCAGCAGTGCAGGAGAAAGGGAAGTGTATAGCGGCGGTTTATTTTTATTCATACATCAGTTGGTCAATAGGGCTTTCCATTTTGCTCCTTCGGCGTATTCTTTTATCACTTCATTTCTTTTCAGCAATAATTTTTCAAGATATGTTTTAAGAAATAAGCGGTTTGCTATTTTTCCTATAAAGCCATACGGAGCTTCAAAGCTTACCAGGTCAATCATGATGGTTCCATTGTTAACGGCCTTAAAATGATGTTCGTGCCGGTAGCTTTTAAAATCTCCTTCTGCCATTTCATCCGTAAAGCTTTCGGGCTTCAGCATGGAAATGATTTTGGAAGTAAACCTTCTTTCCCTGAATAAATGCTTTGCCTGCCAGGTTACGCTTTCTCCTTCGTTAATCAGCCCGTTCATTACGCCGCCAATAGCCTTCTCGTTTGTATGCGCCGTGGAAATTTTATGCAGGTTGATGCTGCGGCTCAAATCAAACACCCTTGCCACAGGGGCTGTAATAAAAGTTGTAAGGTGAATAATTGGCATGATAAAGAATTGTACAATTGAACAGCCGCAAATAATTTTTAGCCACAGATTTCACGGATTAACACAGAAAATAAGCTTCGCTTATTCGTATGGTTATGCAACCTTCCTGACGGCAGTCAGGGTCGTGGCTAAGATATAATCTGTGCCCATCTGTGTAATCTGTGGCTAAGCCTCTACGCAAACGGCAGCTTTACCACTTTTGCTTTCAGCAATGTATTGCGTACGCTGATATAAATTTCGCTGTCCAGCGCTGCATATTTTGCATCCACGTATCCCAACCCAATGGCTTTACCTAATGTGGGCGACATGGTGCCGGAAGTAACTTTTCCGATAACATTTCCCTCAAAATCCTTTATTTCGTAATCGTGCCGGGCGATGCCCTTTTCCAGCATTTCAAACCCCACTAATTTTTTAGTAACCCCTCCTGTTTTTTGTTTTTCCAGGTAAGCCCGGTTGGTAAAATCTTTCGTGAACTTGGTTATCCAGCCAAGCCCTGCTTCCAGTGGAGAAGTGGCATCATCAATATCATTGCCGTACAGGCAAAAGCCCATTTCCAATCTCAATGTGTCCCTTGCCCCAAGGCCGATTGGTTTTATACCTGCTGTTTTTCCTGCCTCAAAAATGGCATCCCATATTTTATCAGCATCGCCGTCTTTATCTTCAAAATAAATTTCCACGCCGCCTGCGCCGGTATAGCCGGTGGCACTTATCAATACATTATCAACGCCTGCAAATTTCCCTTTTACAAAAGTGTAATATTTCAAATTCAGGATATCCATATCCGTTAGGGGTTGCAAAATTTTGGTAGCATTGGGCCCTTGTATAGCCAGCAAACAGGTCTTGTCGCTGATATTGTGCATTTCCGCATTCTTATCGTTGTGCCTGCTTATCCAGTTCCAGTCTTTTTCAATATTGCTGGCATTTACCACCAGCATGTATGTTTTGTTTTCTTCAATGCAATACACCAATAGATCATCCACTATGCCTCCATCGTTATTGGGCAGGCAGCTGTATTGCGCTTTTCCATTGGTAAGCCTGGCAGCGTCATTGCTGGTAACCCGTTGAATCAGATCGAGGGCATTTTCACCTTTCAAAATAAATTCACCCATGTGGCTTACATCAAATACACCGGCATTGGTGCGCACAGCGGCGTGTTCATCGTTGATGCCGCTGTAGCTTATCGGCATATTGTATCCGGCAAAAGGGGCCATTTTAGCGCCCAGCGCTATGTGTTTTTCTGTAAAGGGGGTATTTTTCATTGAAGAGAAGAATTAAAATTTTGTGCCGGCAAAGCTAAGGGATTTCTGCCTCCGGAGCGCTTAGCCACGAATGAACACGAATGTGATAGCTGCAGAGTTGATAGCCGTCCGATTCACAGGCAAGAACTGCTTTTATTTGCGGAAATAAATGTATTCCTGGCATAAAAATCAGAAAACCCCTCACTTTCGTTCGGGGTTCTCCTTGTTTCACTTCAACTCAACTATTGAAACAATTTGCGTATTACATCTGTATGAACAATGGCATTTGATAGCTGCTGGCTGTAACAGGCACATGCTTTTCATTTGATGCTGTTTGTTTTTTCCCCTGCAGTTTTTCCAGTTTCTTTTGTGATTCTTCTATTGATTTTTTAATGGAATCTTCCACTTGTTTTTTCTCCCTGTCAAGCTTTTGCTGTAATGAATCTATCTTTTCCACGCTTTTATTTTCGTAGCGGTAACCGGGGGCAGCTTCCTGTTTTTCATCATCATTGTCATCCGCCTCTTCTTTTTTTGGATATTTTAACTCCCTTGCAGACTTGCCCTCAATTGTATATAACCCATCTGATTTCATTATATAATCAACACCTTCTTCCCAATCAGACTCTTCACCATCAATATCAACATGTTCATCGTTATTCCACGGTAGTTCAAAATGTACGTAATTTCTCCAGATTATATTTCTGCCAACTTTTATTTGTTTTCCTATGGGAACAAACACTGTAACCACGACACTTTGATTTCTGAATTTATCTATAGAATTAATAGAAATGCCTTTGTCTAAGATGAGTAAAGAATCCTTTTGCTCCACGTTAAACTGTATCTTATTTGCCAATGTGTCTGCAAAATATTTTTTATATCCGTTCGCAAGCTTTGCCAGTGTTACCCTGAAGCTGTCATTGGAGGCCTTTACAATTTTTATCTCAATATTCCCGATGTAAGCGCTGTCTTCGTCTATCCCGTAAAAAGGCTCCAGCCTGAATGCATTATAGCGGTATAATTTTCTTTCAGGAGAGTTGGTGGTCAGCTCCAGTTTGGCAATGCCGGGATTGCTTAAAAACACTTCTTCTTCCTTTACATTGTTCAGGGATTTAAAATCTTTTGTTACAGAAGCCACCAGGCATATAAAGCAAACCCATCCTACAATCCATAACCCGATGAAGGAGCCTCTTAATAACCTCCTGTTGCTTTTGAGCCTTGCCAGGCGGCGGATGATCCATGCAATAACACCTACTACCGGCACTGCAATAAAGAAAACCAGGGTGCCCCATGCCAGCGCATTTTGCCAGCCATCGGTTAGTAAATATGCCTTGTATGGGAATATGCCGATGGAAACGATAGCAATAAAAAACAGGAACGCTACGAGCGAAAGGCCCACAACGCCCATAATAATATACGCCACGGCTTTTGCCAGTATCACGATAATGTCACCCAGCGATTTACTGCTTCGTTTGGCAGCTGTTTTTAATTCAGCGCCCATTTGCTGGCCTTTTCCTTCAGCAAAAGCTTTGGCTTCCTCACCAAATTTTTCTGCCCTTTTCTGTACGCCTTTCATTTCTTCCATTACCGAATTTTTAATAGAATTCATGTCCACTTTTTCACCTTTCATCTCCAGCTTTTCTGCTGTGGTGCTTGCCTCAGGAAATACCAGCCACAATATCACGTACACTATCAGGGCGCCGGGGCTGAAGGAAAAACCTACAAAAGAGGGAAAATCATGACCGCCCCACTCATGCCAGCGAAGGGCAATTGAAAGAAACGGTATAAGGAATAATATCCTCGGTATCCAGGCGCTTACGCCAAAATAGTTGCCGATGCCGCTGCATACACCGGCGATAATTTTATCATCGGGATCACGGTACAATTTTTTGCGCACGCTGCCAATTTCTTTGGAAGCGCTGCTGGGCACTGCTATCCACAAAACAATATAGGCCAACACCCCGGCGCCGATGAACATAAGAAGGATAAATACAATCCTCATAATAACAGGGTCGGTACCAAAATAATTGGCAAGGCCGGCGCATACGCCACCCAGTATTTTATTGTTTTCATCCCTGTACAGGCGGCGGCTGTTTACGGTGTTTTGTTCAGTATGAGAAGAAGGCTGGCTGCCACCCAATGCCGATGCCGCTTTTTCTTCATCGGCATCAAACTCTTCGGGGCGCCCCATGCTTTTAATGATGGCGTTTACATCCTCATCAGTGATGCATACGGCACCTTTTTTTAACCTTTCCTGGAACAGTTCGCCAATGCGGCTTTCAATGTCATTAATGATCTCCTCCCTGCCTTCTTCATTGGCAAAAAAAGCAGACAGTGATGCAGTATAGTTTTTAAGAAGCTCAAATGCTGATACTTCTATTGGAACTACTTGTCCGTGGAAATTGATATTTATTACTTGTTTCATGGCTGAAAAATGTTAGAATGTTTCGTTAGTCGGTTTTTACACAAATTTTTATTGTGGTGAGTTGAAGTTTGCATTTTCATCCTGCGCTGTGCCGGAGGCCTCCGAAAGCGTGTGTACCGCATTGGCCAGTTCGTTCCAGGTAGCTTCCAGCTCTTTATAAAACTCCGCTCCTTTTGGAGTGAGTGAAAAATACTTGCGTGGGGGGCCGCTGTTGCTTTCTATCCACCGGTAGGTTAAAAATTCTGCGTTTTTAAGCCGGGTAAGCAATGGGTAAAGAGTGCCTTCAAAAATGTTGAGGTTAGCCGCCTTCATTTTATCAATGATATCCGAAGGATAGGCTTCGCCCTGCTTTATCACCGACAGGATACAAAATTCCAGCACCCCCTTACGCATCTGGCTGGCTGTGTTTTCAATGTTCATGGCTTAATAATTTAAAAAATTCATGGCTATACTTTAAAAAGAATACGGGTGCTTAAATAAATCTTCTCAGGGCCCTGTATTTTGTTTGGCGGCGTATGTTCCACAAGTCTGCCGTGCTGAAGATCTTGTGGCGGCTGTTGCTGTGTTCTGCAATCACGCCGTAAATGCCTGCCAGGCTTACTGTTTCGGAGCCTGTGTTTGAATTGTTGTTTAATAATGCTTTCATGACTTATGTTTTTTAAATGGCTTAATTACTTTGACAACACAAAAATAGAAATTATTTGGTACTATGCAAAACATAATACCATTTATTTTTTAGTAGCTGCTAATGAATAAGAACCTGTTTTTGGGTGAAACCCTTTGTGGTAGCGCATTTCATGAAAATTTGAGCCGGTAAGGCAAATTTTGTTGTTTTGATGAACGGTAATTTTTGGCATATGAATGGCGATTCGCCATTTCCCTTCCAAATTTGGCTACTTACAAAGGACCTGTTCAGCTAATGCAGTGGGCAGAAAAATGAATAATTTGCTTTTTAAAAATAAAACGGGATGGAGCACCTGGTACACCTGAACAAGGATAAAAAACTGAAAAAAATACTCGAATTGCAACAGCCCTGTATTTTAAAACAAAGGAAGCAGGTATGGCTGCATTTATGTGCTTCTATCATGAGCCAGCAATTGAGCACTAAAGTGGCAGATGTGATCTATAACCGTTTTCTAAACCTTTATCCTGAAAAGAAACCTACGCTGCAATTAATAATAGATACACCTTTTGAAACGCTCCGCAGCATCGGGCTGAGCAATGCCAAAGCAAACTATGTAAAAAACGTTTGTATATTTTTTATTGAAGAAAAAATTACAGACGCTAAGCTGTACAAAATGCAAAATCAGGAAGTGATACAATACCTCACACAAATAAAAGGCGTGGGCCAGTGGACGGTGGAAATGATACTGATGTTTACACTGGGCAGGGAAGATGTGGTAGCGCTTGGCGACCTGGGCATACAGCAAAGCATGATAAAATTGTATAAAATAAAAGCTGCCAATAAAAAAGAGCTGAGGGAAAAAATGATACGGCATTCTGATAAATGGAAGCCTTACCGCACTTATGCCTGCCGGTACCTGTGGGGCTGGAAAGATAATGTGCCGGTTTATTAGCCACTAATTCACGAATTAGTTTTAGCCACAGATTATACAGATTAACACAGAAGAATAAACTTCGCTTATTCGTGTGAATTTGTGTATTGAGTGAAGTCGAAATATTCGTGGCTGCTTCTTTATCCTGTAAATAATTTGTAAACTGCATAAGCCCCATTCAATTTGAATTAACATTGTAAGGTGAAGACAAGAAGGATAAAAATAATAGTGCTGGCCGGGCTGATATCGTTTACCGGTATTATTGCCATACAGGTATATTGGTTAAAGCGGGCTTTTGATGAGGAAGAAAAAAAATTCAGCCAGAATATACAGGTATCCCTGCTGGAAGTGGCCAATGAGATGAATAACTATTATGGCTACACAACACCGCATGTGAACCCGGTTTCAAAAATATCCGAAGACTACTATATTGTAAACATGCGGAATGATTTTGAAGCTAAAGTGCTTGAATTGCTGCTCATCAACAAGTTTAAGGCAAAGGGCATCAATACTAATTTTGAATACGCTATTTATGATTGCGAAACAGATGATATGCTGTACGGCAGCTATATCAAGCTGGATGCAAAAGGAGAGACAAAGCCCGGCACTTATTTTCCCAAAGCACAAAACCTGGTGTATTATTTCGCCGTAAGATTTCCTGAAAAAGCAAGTTTTATTTACAGTTCTGCCAGGGAGTGGGTGATACTGTGTATCCTGATGATCATTACACTATTTATTTATCTCTATGCCATCTATATCATTTTGCAGCAGCAAAAATTTGCCGCCCTGCAACGGGATTTTATCAATAACATGACGCATGAGTTTAAAACACCCCTGGCTTCTATCCTTATTGCATCGGGTTTTTTATCAAAGCAGGAATCGGTGAGCGGCGATAAGCTGAAGCAATACAGCCAAATAATAACTGACCAGGGAAAAAAATTAGACAGCCATTTAGAGAAGATATTGAACGTGGCAAAGAATGATAATAACCCCCTCCAGTTAAATAAAGAAAATGTGGATGTGGTGGAAACGCTGGATAAGACCATCAGCATTATTCAGCTTAAATACCCGGAGGCCAATATTGCCGTGGATAATAACCTGCGGCAGACAACAGTGCAGGCGGATGCTTTTCATTTTGCCAATATCCTGTATAATTTTTTAGACAATTCCATTAAGTATTGTGATAAAAAACCGGAAATACAGGTGCTGCTGGAAAACAAAGACAATGCTGTTGTGTTGCAGGTAAAAGACAATGGCACCGGGATTGCTCCCAGGCACCTGAAACATATTTTTGAAAAATTTTACCGGGCGCCTGAAAGTAAAAAGCTGGCGGTAAATGGCTTTGGCCTCGGTTTATACTATGTAAAAAAGATTTGCGAACTGCACGGGTGGAAATTGAAAGCAGAAAGCGAACCGGGTAAGGGTACTGTTATAACTTTAATGATGAAATAGCCACGCTGGTCGGTACCGAAGGTCAGACCAGAAGACGAAGAAAAAAACGGCTGGTCTGACTTATGGTGCCGACCGGTAATAGCAACTATGAAAAAATATAAAATACTCTATGCCGAAGATGATGCCACGCTGGCCTTTCTTACAAAAGAAAGCCTGCAGCAGCAACACTATGAAGTGGATCATTTTTCCAATGGCGATGCCTGCTTAAAAGCGTTTGGTAAAAACAAATATGATGTGTGCATACTGGATATCATGCTGCCCGGCATGGATGGTTTTGCCATTGCAGAAGCCATCAGGAAAGTAAACCACGAAGTGCCGATCATTTTTTTATCTGCCAAAACACTAAAGGAAGATAAGCTGAAGGGCCTGCGCATTGGCGCCGATGATTACCTCGTAAAACCTTTCAGCATTGAAGAACTGGTATTGAAAATTGAAATTTTCATTGCCCGTTCAAAAAAGAGCAACGCTACAGCCCAAAAAATATACACTGCCGGTGCCTTTCAGTTCGATGCTTCCAATTTTGTATTAAGCCACAATGGAAAACAAAACGAATTGACGCAGAAAGAAGCGGCATTGCTCCAGTATTTTTTTGAGCACAAGAATATGGTATTAAAAAGAGAGCAGATACTCACTGCCATCTGGGGGCAGGATGATTATTTTTTTGGGAGAAGCCTGGATGTTTTTATTTCAAGGCTGAGAAAAATTTTTGCTGCAGACCCTTCGGTAAAGATCGAAACCCTGCACGGTATTGGGTTTAAGCTGGTAGTGATAGAACGCTGATAAAGCAGATTGGACAGATTAGCACTGATAAACCCGTTAAAATCCGCACTGTCCGTTCCATTCGTGTTCTATCCACCGAACAATTTCTTCCAGGTATTTTTTATCTGTTTCATCAAAATCATCCAGTAGTTTGCTGTCTGCATCCAGCACGCCTTTTACTTCTCCATTAAAAATAACCGGCACTACAATTTCAGATTTGGATAAGCTGCTGCAGGCAATATGCCCCGGAAATTTTTCCACGTCGGGAACAATGATCGTTTCAGCTTTTTGCCAGGCGGTACCGCACACGCCTTTCCCTTTTTTTATTCTTGTGCAGGCTACCGGCCCCTGGAAAGGCGCCAACACTAATTCATCCTGTTTCACCAGGTAAAACCCTACCCACAACCAACCAAATTGCTCTTTCAATGCGCCGCAAATATTGGCAAGGTTGGCAACCAAATCCGGCTCGCCTTCTGTCAATGCTTTTATTTGGGGAAGCAAAGCAATGTACTGCTCTTCTTTAGTGCCTTGTATGATAGACAGGTCTTCTGACATTTTTATTGCACGGATTGAAGCGAATTACACTAATTAATACCAGCGTAATTAGTGTAACAAAGCTTTTATTTAAATATCGTCTTGAAAAATGCCTGCATATCTTCCCAGCTTTTTTTATCGGCCACCTTATTATAGGCAATGGGCATATTGAATTTTTTGCCGTTCTCTGTAGCATCAGGATTAGTGAAAGCATGCGTAGCATCAGGATAAGCAATAAAAGTATAATCCACTTTTGCTGCATCAAGGTTTGCACGGAAATTTTTTATGTCGTCTTCTGTAATGAATTTATCTGCTGCGCCATGGCATACCAGTATTTTTGCTTTTGTTCTTCCTGCTTCTGCCGGCACTACTTTCAGCCCGCCATGAAAGCTTACTACGCCTTTAAAATCCATTCCCAGGTTAGCAGCGTTCAAGCTCATGGAACCACCAAAGCAATAACCGATGCAGGCAACCTGTTCGCCATCGGCTTCTGCATATTCTTTTATTTTATTTACGGCAGCTTCAATTCTTTCTTTTGCTAATTGCGGATCGCTATAAAACTTGCCGGCCAGCTCCCCGGCTTCTTTTGGGTCGGCAGCTTCTTTGCCGTTGCCATACATATCGGCAGCAATGGCAATATAGCCCAGCTGCGCCAGCATATCCGCCCTGTACCTGGGATAATCATTATTGCCCCACCATTCGGGTATTATGATAATGGCAGGCCGTTTTCCTTTCTTTTTAGCATCGTATGCAACATATCCTTTTAACACCGTGCCGTCTGCCGATTTATACGTTACTTCTTCCCCGGTTACGGAAGTGTTCCTGCTTTGTGCATTCATAAATACTGCGGTTGAAATAAGTGCCAATAATAAAAATATGCGTTTCATACACCTGGTTTTTTTGCTAAAGGTAATGGTTAACAATGATTAGGGCAAGATGTTTAACGGCCGGGAAGTTTTATTTTGACAGCATCATATCGCTGTAGGAAACTGCTATAAAATCTTCCCTGCTGATGGTAAACAATCCGGCATACACATCACATTGCCTCTGCAATTTTTCCCTGCCAATACTGCCGTCTTTATCAATGGCCTCCACCTCAATAAAAGTGCCGAGATTTTCCACGGTGTCAAAATGAAATTTTACATTATCAATAAAATAAATTTTTCTCCGCTTGTCCACTACGGTTTTTATGCCGAGTGCTTTTACAAGAATTTCTTTCAGGCTGGTATCCGGCACATGCTGATAAAGCAATACCTGCGACAATTTGCTGCCTGCTGTATTTTCCCTTTCGTAATGGATAAGCGCATTTTCAATATTGCCTTCTCTCAGTTTCAGCCTTCCGTTGGGTACGTTAAAATAAGTGTCAATTTGATGATCTTCACCAATGAAGACCGGGTTGTGCTGGAGCAAAATTTTTTCTGCCGCCGTTACGTTGTTTGTTTTTGCCTTGAATTCAACATTTAAAATTGCCATGATTCAATAACGATCCTGCAAAATAAAAAACCGTTCTCAATTTTTTGAGAACGGTTTTAGCCGGCTAACCAGCCCATTATTTTGTTGCTTTTACCAGCTTCAGCTCATTGATCAAATTACCGGCACCGCCTAATTTATCAATACACCATAACACATAGCGGATATCCACGCAAATAGTACGGTTCAGGTCTTTGTCAAATGCAATTTTGTGGCTCAACGCTTCGTAATTGCCGTCAAATGCAAGGCCTATCAAATTGCCGTTGCCGTCAATTACGGGGCTGCCGCTGTTGCCACCGGTAATATCATTGGTAGTAATAAAGCAGGTTACTAAATCATTCCTGCCTTTGTCAATATACTGGCCGTAATCTTTTTTCTTCATCAGCTCAATTTGTTTTGCAGGCAGGTCAAATTCATAATCACCCGGGATGTATTTTTCCAAAATGCCTTTGCCGGTGCAGATATAATCGCAGTGGATACCATCGCGGGGGTTATAGCTTTTTACATTGCCATAGCTTACCCTCATGCTGAAGTTGGCATCGGGATACATTTTAGCAGCAGCGGCAGGGTTCATTTCTTTTACACCTTTCAGGTAGCTGCGGCCCAGCTCATCATTCCTGTCTGTAAATGCTTTGTACAGCGGCGCATACTTGGTATTGTAATTTTTTACAAAGGCAGCAGCATACGAAAAGGCCGGGTCGTTTTGCAAAACCACAGCATCAGGGTTGGCAACAAAAGCATTCCATTTGGCATCGTCACGGATCATTGTTTTGTCAAACAGGTCTTTTGCCCATTTTTTAAAAGTGCTGTCTTCGCTTAACGGGCCGTAATTATTTTTTATGCTTTCGTAAAAACCAATGGGGTGCTGGCTTTTATCAATATCGTTGTAAAACATTTGTGCAGTAGCAGCCATAATTTTTTCGTCGCTTGCCCTGTTGGCATCTGCCAGATACTTGTTTCGGGCGGCAGTGGCAGCGTCCAGTGTTTTTTTGGCATCGGCAGAAGACACGCCTGTTTTTACCAGGTCTGCTTCCAGCTTAATCAATGTAGAAGCATACTTTGCCAATGCAGAGCCCAATATGCCTTCGTTGAGATAAACCCTTTCTTTGCTGTAGGGCGTCCAGATATCGTAATTTTTTGCATACTCGGTAAACAAATTTTCATATTCCGGCTTGCCCTTTGCCCAGGCAGCAAATTTGTTTTCATAGGCCTGCTTCTCTTCGTAGGTATGGAATTTTTTCAATTGCTTTGTTTCACCTTCAAAAAATTTCCAGTAGTTGGCAACAGAAGCATAATTGCTTGCCAGCTTTAATTTTACCGCGGGGTCTTTTATCATTTGCTCATGCATCAGCTTCAGGCGCACATCCCTTAATGATACCAATGATGGGTTATCAATATCATTTTTTAATTTAATGCCGTAGCTGGTTTCGTAGCGGTTGGTGCCGCCGGGATAGCCGTAGATCATGGCATAGTCACCGTCTTTAATTCCTTTAATGCTTACCGGCAAAAACCATTTTGGTTTTAATGGCACATTTTCGGCGCTGTATTCAGCAGGCTTGCCTTCTTTGCTCATATATACCCTGAACACAGAGAAATCTCCTGTGTGGCGTGGCCATTCCCAGTTGTCTGTATCGCCGCCAAACTTGCCAACGCTTTCCGGCGGGGCGCCCACCAGGCGGATATCGCGGTAAGTTTTATACACATACATCAGGTACTGGTTGCCCTTGAACATGCTGTAAATCCTTCCTGCCAATCCATTTTCCTTATCCGCCACTTTATCGGTGATGGATTTATATACATCAGGTAATTTCTGTACCCTGTCTGCCCACGACAAACCTTTCACACCTTCTTCCACTTCGTTGGTTACATCCACAATCCTGTCAAGAAACTGGACGGTGAGCGTGGTTTTAATTTCCTGGTCTTTGCCCAGGGCATAAAAACCATCCTGCAAATAATTGTGCTCTACAGTGCTTGCTGTGGCAATGGCATCGTAGCCGCAGTGGTGATTGGTAAATATCAATCCTTCATTGCTCACAATTTCGCCGGTGCAGCCGCCACCAAAAATAATGACGGCATCTTTCAGAGATGATTTGTTAATGGAATACAATTGCTCTTTGGTAAGCTTTAAGCCCTTCTTCACCATATCATCGTACACCTGCTGGCCCAATAGCATGGGCAGCCACATGCCTTCATCAGCGCTGGCTTTGAGCAGGCTGGTGCAGAGAATGAGGGAAATAAATATTTTTTTCATATTTCAAGATTTTGTGCCGGCAAACGTACAGCAAAATAGGAATATGGGTTTTCCGCTGGTGTAAATAGTTAAGCGCCGCAAATGATTTTTTTAGCCACAGATTTCACGGATTAACACAGAAAAACGCCACGAATCTCACTAATGCACACGAATAAAAATATTTATAGCTAAAAAATATGCCGCAGGCATCTATCTGTGTATATCTATTATCTGTGTGTATCTGTGAAATCTGTGGTTAACCCAGTGGCATAATACGTTATATTTGTTATCATTTATAGCCGGAAAAAATTGACGATAGCAAAACACAGCGCCATATTGTACTTTTGCAGCATCACTAATTAAAGCCGATGTCCATAAAAGAATTAAAACTCCCCAAAGCCATTGCCACCGCATTACGATTGCCAATGAAAGACCCCAGGCGGCAGCAGCTAAGGGTATTAAAAAAACTATTACGCAAGGCAAGGTTTACAGAATTTGGACAGGCATATAAATTTGATGAAGCATTACTGAGCAGGCATCCCGGGAAAAAATTCCAGCAGTTGGTGCCGGTATCCAATTACAATAAAATTTACTCTACATGGTGGCACAAGGCAAAAGACGGCGCTACTGATGTATGCTGGCCGGGCAAGATAAAATACTTTGCCCTCAGCAGCGGCACCAGCGATGCCACCAGCAAATACATTCCCATTACCAAAGACCTGATACGGAGCAACACTATTACCAGCATTCGCCAACTGCTGAGCCTTGCCCGTTATGAAGATGTGCCCAGGAGGGCAGTGGGAAAAGGCTGGCTCATGCTCGGCGGCAGCACCCAATTGCAGAAAGGCCCTACGTACTACGCCGGAGACTTAAGCGGCATACAGCAAAAGAATATTCCCTTCTGGTTCCAGGGTTTGTACAAACCCGGAAAAAAAATTGCCAAAGAAAAAGATTGGAGCAAAAAATTAGAGGAGATAGTGGAGAACGCACCCAACTGGGATATTGGCTTTATCGTGGGTGTGCCGGCATGGCTGCAACTATGCATGGAAAAAATCATTGAGAAATATAAACTCAACAACATTCACGATATATGGCCCAATCTTGCTTTTTATGTGCATGGCGGCGTGGCAATGGAACCATACAAAAAAGGTTTTGAAAGATTGTTGGGCAAGCCAATTACTTACATTGAAACCTATTTGGCAAGCGAAGGTTTTTTAGCGTATCAAAACAGGCAGGATGCGATAGGAATGCACCTGAGCCTTAACAACAATATCTTTTTTGAGTTTGTGCCTTTTGATGATAACAATTTTGACAGCGAAGGCAATATGGTGGACGAGCCCGAAGCCTACATGGTGCATGAAATTGAGGAGAACAAGGATTATGCGGTACTCATCAGTACCAATGCCGGGGCCTGGCGCTATGCCATTGGCGATACTATCCGCTTAGTGGACAAAGAAAAAAGCGAAATTATCATTACAGGAAGGACAAAACATTTTTTGAGCTTGGTAGGCGAGCACCTGAGCGTTGATAATATGAACAAGGCCATTGAAATGGTGAGTGATGAACTGAATATCTGCATTCCTGAATTTACCGTGGCGGGTGTGCCGCATGGCAATTTTTTTGCCCACCACTGGTACATAGCCAGCAACGATGTGGTGAATGAAAAAAAATTAACGCAGCAGATTGACCGCAAACTAAAAGAACTGAATGACGATTACGAAGTGGAACGCCGCCATGCACTCAAAGACGTATTTGTAACCGTGCTGCCGGAAAAAATATTTCTTGATTTTATGAAGAGTAAGGGCAAAGTGGGCGGGCAGCATAAATTTCCCCGTGTGCTGAAAGGGAAGATGCTGGAAGAGTGGGAAAGGTTTTTGAAGGGGCAGTTGGTGAGTTAATCCTCAGTCTGACCGTCCCGGTCTGACTGGGGTTACAATTTAATCTTCAATCCAAAAAGGCTTTCTGCTGAAATGAAAAATTGATGTGATGAAAACCGTATTTTCTTCTTTATTAACCTTGTAGTGAACGCCGTAAGGAAACACTTTACAATATGCCACCCTCACAGGCGGATATTTTTCAGAAGTATGATAAGGACTATTGGCAATAGCCGATGTTGTAAGTTTTACGTCTGCTACAAGCCTTTTTCCCAATTCTTTTTGCTGCTTATTGTACCATTGCTTTGCTTCCTTTAAATCCAGCAAAGCCCCCGGAGAAAAAATAATTTTATACTTCTTCATCCTCTTCCTTTTCTGCCTGTTCAAAAAAATCTTTTTCCGTTAATGCAATGGCAGGATTATCTTCCATTTCCTGTAACCTTTTTAAAGATTCTTTTTGCTGCCATTCGGGAATTTCGGTCTCCACAATTTCAATAGCATTTATTTGCTGTAAATCTTCCAAAATAGCCGAAGCATATTCTTTTTTAATTTTTATATGATATGTTGTCTCACTCATAAAAAATCGTTTTCCCAAAGTTACAAAAACCGCCTTACAAAAAAATAACACCTATTACTTATGTTGAAGAGCAAGGGCAAAGTGGGCGGTCGGCATAAATTTCCCCGTGTGCTGAAAGGGGTTTTCACAAATGTTTATCCCTAGTATCATTTCTGCTTCAGCGGCTCCAGCAAATATCCCAGTCCATTCAATTTTATTTCATGCGCCGTTTGCAGCAGCATGCCCAGCTTTCCTTTTGGAAAACCTTTTCTGGCAAACCACTCCAAATAAAAAACCGGCAGGTCGCAGAGCAATGTGCCTTTGTATTTTCCAAAAGGCATTTCCATTTTTACCAATTGCAATAATAATTCGGGGCTAAAGCCGGCAGCATCTTCCATTATTCTTCTTTTGTTTTTACAATTAAGTACCAGTCGTGGTCAAGTGGCAGGTAGCCATAGTCGTAGCACCAGTAATAAATTTTTCCTTCCTTGTTTTTAAAGGTGTGGGTGATGTATTTAAAACTAAAACCCAGCTCTGCCAGCTTTTCTTTGCTGGCCTTCACATGCTCTTCCTTATCGCCTTTCAGAGATTCTAATATCCTGCGGTTTTTGAGCAAGCTGTTGTTGATGTTGCGTACATAAGCGCTGTGGTTACCTTTGGCTTTTTGCTGGTTATTGTAATTATTGCGGCAATAATCATCGCAAAACTTTTTATCAGCACGGCCTTTTAAGGGCTTGCCGCAGGCGAGGCATATTTTTGTTTCTGATGCAGTCATAGCAAGGGTTTTAAAGCAGAAAGATAATAAAATTTATCCGTGTGCAAACGTTTTTACTCATTTAGCTTCGGGAGTAAACGAATAAAAACCGGCTACGGCTTTTCGGCCATACCATCTTTGCACTGTCAACGGGAAATGACGTCAGCCGGTTGATTGAAATAAACAAAATTGATAAACAGAAAAATTTAAAGACATGTACGCATTAAAAAACAAAGTTCAACTGATTGGAAACCTGGGCAACGCCCCCGAAGTAAAAACATTAGAAAGCGGTAAAAAGATGGCACGCTTCAGCATGGCCACCAACGAAACCTACCGTGACCGTGCCGGCCGCAAAGAAACCGAAACTACCTGGCACAATATCGTGGCCTGGGGCAAAGTGGCCGAGATAGCCGAAAAATTTCTCACCAAGGGAAAAGAAATAGCTATTGAAGGCAAGCTTGTAAACCGTACTTATAACGATAAAGACGGTAACAAGCGCCACATCACAGAAGTAATAGCCAATGAATTGCTTTTGATGGGTGAAAAGCAAAGGGCGTAGGATAGGTTAGCCACAGGTTGCATGGATTTCACAGATTGTTTTTCTGTGTTCATCTGTGTAATCTGTGGCTTTTTTCTATTTAAATTAAATTTTATGGCAGAATTTATTCAATCAACAGATACTTATCAAATCATTGGCGCCTGCATGGACGTACATAATACATTGGGCTATGGCTTTTTAGAAGTGGTATATAAAGACGCAATGGAAATGGAATTTGCCGAACGGAACTTGTTTTACTCCCGTGAAGATGAGCATATCATCACATACAAAGGAAAAGAACTGCAACATAAATTCTTTGCTGATTTTACTGTAAATAATTCAATTATTGTGGAAGTAAAAGCAAATAAAGAAGGCATTACTGAAGATGCTGTTTCACAAACTTTAAATTATTTACGGGCTTCAGGAACGAAGCTTGGTTTAATTATTAATTTTGGGAAAACTACTCTTCAATACAAACGATTAGTTTACTAATCAATCTGTGTTAATTTTATTATCTGTGTTCATCTGTGCAATCTGCGGCTAAAAAAAATTATATGGCAACTGTAGAACGAAATGAAATATTTGACCTGGCATACCGCTTCATCACGGAAACGAATGAAAGTATTTTTCTTACCGGTAAAGCCGGTACGGGCAAAACCACTTTTTTAAAATACCTCCGTGAACATTCTTCCAAAAACATGGTGGTAGCAGCGCCAACAGGGGTAGCGGCCATCAATGCAGGTGGTGTTACGCTGCATAGTTTGTTTCAATTGCCGTTTCATCCTTTTTTACCAACAGACAATAACCGGCAGGAATTATTAGGCAAAATTCGATATCAAAAGCAACGCCTGCAACTGTTGCGTAAAATAGAATTGCTGGTGATTGATGAAGTGAGCATGGTACGCTGCGATGTGCTGGATGCCATTGATGCTATTTTAAGAAGTGTAAGAAGAGACCACTCCACACTATTTGGCGGGGTGCAAATGTTGTTTATCGGCGATTTGTACCAGTTGCCGCCGGTGGCCACCAGGAATGAATGGGACGAATTGCTGAGCAATTATTATGCATCGCCGTTCTTTTTTGACAGCAAAGCCGTAAAGGAACAAGCGCCCTTGTTGATAGAACTCAATAAAATTTACCGCCAGAAAGAAGAAAGTTTTGTTGACTTGTTGAATAAGGTACGCAACAATCTTATGGAACAAGAAGATTTTGAAGCATTAAGCCAACGCTTTGTTCCCAATTTTCAACCGGCCGCGGAAGAAAAATATATCACCCTCACTTCCCACAACAACCAGGCGGATAATATCAATTTTGCAAAGCTGCACAAACTGAATGCACCTGCCTTTACTTACAAAGCAAGAATAGAAGATGAATTTCCCGAAAATATTTATCCTGCCGAAGCGGAGCTGGTGCTGAAAGAAGGCACACAGGTAATGTTCATTAAAAATGATACGGCCACCAAAAAATATTTTAACGGGAAGATTGGCATTGTGTCTTCGCTCAGCAATGATAAAATAACGGTGAACTGCGATGGTGAAGAAATTGAAGTGTTTGAAGAAACATGGGAGAATACAAGATATACACTTAATAAAGCAGATGAAAAATTAGAGCAAAAAGTGTTGGGCCAGTTTTTTCAATACCCCTTGCGGCTGGCATGGGCCATCACGATTCACAAAAGCCAGGGGCTTACATTTACTAAAGTGATGATTGATGCCGCTTCTTCTTTCAGCAGCGGGCAGGTGTATGTGGCGTTGAGCCGCTGCACTTCGCTTGATGGCATTGTGTTGTTGTCAAAAATTCCGCCTTCGGCCATTTACAGCAATCAAAAAGTGGTGGAAGGTCAAAGTGCGCTGGTACCAAAAGGTTCTTTGGCAGAAAGATTCCGGGGCGCCAGGCAGGTATTTACATTGCAGTTATTAAGCGAAATATTTTTATTGGAAGAACCGGAAAAGGCTATCCGGTTTTTGAAATATGTTGTTGACAATAATAAAAACAAACTTAATGATGTTGCAAAGGAATGGACCATGGAGTTTTTAGAAGAAATAACAAAACAAAAAATCACTGCTGAGAAATTTATTTCGCAGGTGCAGCAATTGATGAGAGATAACCCTGTAATTGAAAATAACGAGTTGCTGCAGCAAAGGATACAGGCGGCAACAGGCTATTTTTTACCGGCCCTTGAAAAAATGAAAGGCCAATTGCAGCAGCACCCGCTTGTTACAGAACACAAAGAAACCGCAACAACCGTTGACGAAGCTTTGCTGGAAACCATGACGGCATTTGTAAAAACTATTTACAGCATACAATATTGCAAAGAGCCGTTTACCATTGCCGGGTATTTAAAGCATAAACTCAACCTTGGTATTCCAAGAATGCATATTAGCAGCTATGCTGCCAATAAAAAACAAACGGCGGCTTCTGATATTCCCAATGCGGAATTATTTTTTGCGTTAAAAGCATGGCGGGATAAGACCTGCAATGAGCAGGATTTGCCGATCTATTATGTTGCCAACAACAACAGCCTGAAAGAAATTGCTGCTTATCTTCCCTTAACGCCACAGCATTTGCAGCAGCTAAGCGGTTTCGGAAAAGCCAAAGCGGACAAATACGGTGATGAAATTTTGGAGATGGTACAGGGCTATTGTGATAAACATAATCTTGAAACCAATATTGAATTGAAGTCTGCTAATCCGAAAAGACAACGCAAGAATCCGCCTGAAAAGACATCGGATAAAATTCCTTCGGCGGTTATAAGTATGCAGTTGTACAAAGAAGGGAAAGATATTGCTGCTATTACCAAAGAAAGAAACCTTGCCGCAAGCACTATTGAAAGCCACCTCACTTCATTTGTTAAAACAGGAGAAATAAAAGTAGATGCTTTTGCTGATGAAACGACAGTAAACATTATTGCAGAATATTTAAATACCAACCCGGATAAGCAGCACGGCGAAATAAGAACGCTGCTGAACAACGCTTACAGTTTTGTACAGATAAGGGCGGTGGCCAATCATTTGATTTGGCAGCAGAATAAAAATGCAATAGCAGTAACCCCTGCTTAAAAAAATTGCCATTCCCATTTTTCTTCTTGCTCATTATTAACTTTCCATTATATTTGAATTGTTTCAGTTTTACGATTGCCTGCCACATATTGATTTCCAAAACCGATAACCATGCTTACTGGCGAACTGTTGCAATCATACCTGGTGCCTGATACTGTTTGGGATGAAATGGTGGACAATAATACTGTGAGGGAGCAGTATGCAAAAGTGGTACAGTTCCTCGGCCAGCTTTCAATAGAAGAGTTAAATAAGAAGGAGGAGTTGGCCAAACGCCTCTTCATGAGCCAGGGCATCACATTTACTGTATACAGCAGCGGCGAAGGCATTGAAAAGATATTTCCGTTTGACATTATTCCCCGTATCATCACTGCCAGAGAATGGGATTACATTGAAAGAGGCATCAAGCAACGGCTGAAAGCCCTCAATCTTTTTTTAAAAGATATTTACCACAACCAGTTTATTGTAAAAGACGGCGTGGTGCCGGCAGAAATGATCTACAGTTGTCCGCACTATTTAAGGGAGATGCACAATTTCCCGGTGCCGTATGATATTTATGTGCACATCTCCGGCATTGACCTTATCCGCAACAGCGATGGTTCATTTTATATACTGGAAGATAATTTGCGTACACCCAGCGGCGTTAGTTATATGCTGGAGAACAGGGAGATCACCAAGCGTATTTTCCCCGACCTGCTGCCGGCAAACAGTGTGCGGAGTGTGATCGAGTACCCCACTATCCTGCACAGAAATCTGGTTGCTTTATCCCCAAGGCAAATAAGCAACCCAACAATTGTTCTGCTTACACCCGGTATTTATAACAGCGCTTATTTTGAACATACCACGCTGGCAAGGCTGATGGGCGTGGAATTAGTGGAAGGAAGCGATTTGGTGGTGGACAACCATAAAGTGTATATGAAAACCACGGCGGGCCTGCAGCAGGTGGATGTAATTTACCGGCGGGTGGATGATGATTTTTTAGACCCGCTGATGTTTAATCCCGGCAGTATGCTGGGCGTGGCGGGCATCATGAGCGCTTACAGGAAAGGAAATGTGGCCATTGTAAACGCCGTGGGCAATGGCGTGGCGGATGATAAAGCCGTGTACAGCTTTGTGCCTTCCATGATACGCTATTACCTGAATGAGGAGCCATTATTAAAAAATGTGCCTACTTACCAGCTGGGCAGGGATGAGGAAAGGGAATATGTGTTTAAGAATATTACCGATATGGTGATTAAAAAAACGAATGAAAGCGGCGGCTATGGAATGCTGATGGGCTGTGCCGCCGGTGAAAAAGAAATAGAGGATTACAAAGCGGAAGTGATGAAGATGCCAAGGAATTTTATAGCACAGCCAACCATCAGCTTATCATCGGTGCCCTGCTATATGGATGGAAAATTTCAGCCAAGAAGGGTTGACCTGCGGCCTTATGCACTCTGCGGTCCCGATGGGATTGAAATTGTACCGGGCGGATTAACCAGGGTAGCATTGAGAGAGGGCTCGTTAGTAGTAAATTCATCACAGGGTGGCGGAAGTAAGGATACATGGGTGCTGGCGCCTTAACCCAGTGTAGTTAAATTATGACGGGTACTTGAAATTGAGCATTGAAAATTGATTATTGAGCATTTAAAATGTTTGAATGCCTGAAAAATGTTCAATAATCAATGCTCAATTTTCAATACTCAGGGGAAAAAGCGGCTTAATGATAATGTGGGGAAGCAGAACAATGATACGCAGTACAAGAGTGCGACGCCAATGAAGTTGAATAAAGAACAAATGTTTATAACAAAAAAAGAGAAATGTTAAGCCGGGTAGCAGATAGTTTATACTGGATGAGCCGGTACATGGAGCGTACCGATGGCATCCTGAGAATGCTGAAGATCAATTATGCTTCATCACAGGATGATATGCAGGATTTTTCATGGCTGCCGGTGCTGAAGATATTTACTTTTTTAACAGACGAACAGGCAGAAGCGATGCAATACAAAACAAGGGATGTATTGCAGTTTATGGTGATCGGCAAAGACAATCCCAATTCTGTGCTGAATATTGTAACGATGGCCAGGGAAAACGGGCGCAGTGTGCAGGACCATATTACCAAGGAAATGTGGCAATGCCTCAACGATTTTTACCACAACATAAGAGACAGCAGGCTGGAGCAGTGGCTGCAGAAAGAAGACCCGGTAACGGTACTGGACAGCCTGATAAAATACGGGATGCTGTATTACGGCACCACCGACATCACTATGGCAAGGGGCGAAGGAAATGCGTTTATTAATATTGGTAAGTTTTTGGAACGGACGATACAAAGTGCCGATATACTGGATATTAAATTCAGCAATTTGAATTATGAGCTGGATAAAGTGGCAGACACCACTTACTGGAAGTATTTGCTGATGTCTATCTCCGGTTATGAGCTGTATTTAAAAACTTATCGGGGTGGTTTTGAAGCAAAAAAAGTGGTGGAGCAGGTGGTACTGAATGATAATTTCCCCCGTTCCATTATTTTTTCTGTGAACAGGCTGCAGCGGTATTTCGAGCGCCTGAAAATACATGGCAACAGCGCCGCCTTTAGTGAAATTTATTTTAAAATAGGAAGGCTGAAAAGTAATATACAATATTCAACCGTTGATTCTATTGCTTCGCAGGGCCTGCACCATTTTTTACTGGAAACAAAAAAATGCCTGTATGAAATAGGCGATGCCATGAGCCGGAAATATTTTGCATATTCGTAAATGAAAACTAACACCTAAACCGCTAAACAAGTTTTTATAGTATGCCCCGTTTTGTTATACACCATGTTACTCAATATACTTACCCCGAACCTGTGAGGGACAGCGCCAATCAGATAATGCTATACCCGCTGAAAGACCAGCACCAGTCATTACAAAGCCAGCGTATTGCAATAACCGGCGAGCCCGTGGTGGAAGTGTACAAAGATTATTACGGAAATGAGGTGGGCTCTTTTATGAAATCGGCGCCGCATACCGAATTGAGAATTGATTCCCATATTTCCGTTATCACATTTGCAAGGCCAATGCCCAAAGATGATACCTCCACAGAAAGCCAGTGGCAGCACCTGCAGGAAATAAAGTTCATTGTACCTTTTATTGATTTTTTAAAGCAGGAAAATTTTGATGCTTTGCCTGAGTTGCAAAAAACGGCTGATGCGGGATTTTATAAAACAGTATCCGTATACACTGCAGTGCAGCAGCTGAATGAATATGTATATAAAAACTTCCAGTACATAAAAGGCGTTACCAGTGTAACTACCACACTGGATGAAATATGGAAAATAAAAGCCGGCGTATGCCAGGATTTTGCCCATATTCTTTTGGCGATGCTCCGGCTGCTGGGTATCCCTGCCCGTTATGTAAGCGGCTATGTTTGTCCGCACGACCATAACCTGCGTGGCGAAGGCGCTACGCATGCCTGGGTGGAAGCCTATATTCCTTTTTATGGATGGCTGGGCCTCGACCCTACCAATAATTGCGTGGTGGATGATTTACATGTGCGGCTTGCTATCGGCAGAAATTTCAGTGATGTATCACCTGTAAGAGGTACCTACAAAGGCACTGCCAAGCAAACGCTGGAGGTAGGTGTATCTGTTTCTTACGAGGACGGGCAGGTGAGCAATGAGGTAGCTTCTATTTTAACGCCCAAATTAGTGGCCAGCACATTGGAAAATGTTTCCGGCGATAATAATTCTTACCGCAGGTATATGCAGATGGTGCAGCAACAGCAGTAGCCATTACAGCTCCGCCATTTTTTTTAAAAAATCATCTTTGCGCCGGGTGGAAACTTCCAGTTCGGTGCCATCTGTAAGCAGCACTGAGCCCCCTTTGCCTTTATTATAACTCTTAATGTAGCTGAGATTAATAAGATCGGAATTATGCACACGGAAAAACCCCTGGTCTCCTAACAACTCTTCAAACTCCTTTAATGTTTTTGCCACCACGATTTTTTGCTTATCATTTTTGAATATGGTTGTATAGTTTATATCGCTGTGGCAGCGTATAATTTCGTCAATGTTTAAAAACAACAGTTCATTGCCGCTGGGTACAGTTATTCTTTTTTTCTTTACCTGCTGTTTCAGGTTATTTTCAATTATCCCCGCCATAAGGCCGGTTTGCTCAACGGAAATTTCTTTCAGCTTATTCAATGCTTCCCGGAGCTCTTCCTCGTCAATGGGCTTCAGCAAATATCCAATGGCACTGAATTTAATGGCTTGTATGGCAAACTTGTCATATGCAGTGGTAAAGATCACTTTAAAATCAATAGCGCCGCATTCTCTTAATAAATCAAAGCCCGTACGGTCGTGTATCTGCACATCTAAAAAAACCAGGTCGGGCTGGTGCTCTTTTATTGCTTTAATGCCCTCTTTTACGGACAGTACAGCTGCTGACAGCTTCACCTCGCCTGCATGATATTGCTTCAACAGGTTGCTAAGCCTGCTTATGCAATGATGTTCATCATCTACAATAATTGCTTTTATCATATCAGTAAATAGTTGCCAGGGGTAATTTTACTTCTACCCTTACACCCTGCGCAAGATCTGTTAACTGCACGGCGGCGTTACTGTTTTTTATTTTATTTAAAATATCAATCCTTGCCTGTGTTATTTTCATGCCCAGAGAAGTTTTTTCCTGCTTTGGCACTGCGGTTTTTATAGCAGCGCTTTGCTTCCGGCCAATGCCATTGTCTTCTACTACACAATTTATCATGTTCTTGTCTTCTTTTTTTATATGGATGGATATTTTACCGGGGCCTTCTTTTTGGGCAATACCGTGCCAGATGCTGTTTTCTACAAAGGGCTGTAAGATCAGCGGAGGTATCAGTGTGGCTTCTTTGTCAATATCATTATCCACTATTATTTCATAGGTAAATTTATTGTTCATCCGCAGCGCCTCCAGCTGCATGTACAATTCCAGCGCTTTCAGGTCATCTGCAATGGATACGTCCTTTTGCTCGGAGTTTACCAGTATCATCCGCATCAGTTTGGCAAACTTGCCGAGGTACCTGTCGGCTTCCTGCACATTGTTTTTGGCAATATAATCACCAATGGAGTTAAGCGAATTAAAAATGAAATGCGGGTTCATCTGGCTCCGGAGCGCTTTCATTTCTGTTTCGGATACTTCGGTATTAAATTCTGCTTCCTGCTGCTTTTGCCTGGCGTCCCTGCGTTTTTTGTAAAAAATGAAACTGGTAAATGTTGCCAGCAAAATTGCAACACCACCAATTGTGATGGATTTTTGTATCGTTCTTTGCCTGCTTATCTCCGCCTTTGCCGCAATATCTTTTCTTTCCTGAATAAGCGCAAGGGAATCCTGGTTTCTTTTTACCGCATGCTGCATTTCCGATTCTTTCACAGCCTCTAATTTTTCATCACTGAAAATACTGTCCTTTAAGGTTGCGTAATGTTCATATGCTTCCAGCGCTTTATCAAACTGTTTTACCTGCTTATAATTATTGCTCAGGCTTTGCCAGTTCTCCGCCTCACTTGAAATATCTTCTGTTTCCCTGCATAACTGTATTGACTGCTGATAATACCTGTTGGCAACTTCATACCTTTTTGCAGGCTGTATTCCTTCTTTTATCAATACACTGCGGCCGGCTTTTGTTATAATATTACCAAGGAAATGAAACAATACTGCAGAGTTCCTTTTGGAACCGGCCTGTTTATAATAATCAATGGTGCTGTTGATATAATGTAATGCAGAGTCGTACATACCCATTTCCTCAAATACATTCCCAAGATTGGCACGGGCAGAAGCAATACCGAACTCTTGTCCTGCTGTTTCATATAAGGCAAGGCTTTCCCTGTATAGCGCCATAGCTTTTTCTACTTCTTCCATGCTGTCGAATATATTCCCCCTGCTGTTTAATGCGCCTGCGAGGTCAATGGGCTTTTTCGATTTTTTATATACGTCAATCGCTTTTTGATTATAAACAAGTGCCTGCTGGTAATTACCCATTCTTTCATACACACGGGCAATGTTTACGGCTGACAGGGCTATGCCGGGATTTTTTTTCTGCAGTTCACAATACCGGAGATTTTTAAAATACAGATCAAGGGCTGTCGGAAAGTCAGAGAGCTGCATATAAACCACGGCTATACTGTTTCTTACACCAAACAATTTGGCCTCATCATTAAGTTTTTCAAAAATGCCTATAGCTTGTTCGTAGTGATCGAGTGCAAGGCTTATTTCTCCTTTTTCGTTGTAGTTAAGCCCCATCCTTGCGTGGCCCATCCCAAGCCAGGCTGTATCTTTTAATTTTTTGGACAGTGCGATCATATCACCTGCATAAGTAAGCCCTTTATCAGGGTCCAGTTGATAATAATTATACGAAATATCGCCCAGCAGGTGCAGTCTTACGGTGTCTTCCGCCGGGTGGCTTCTTAGAACGGAAAGCAGGGAATCTATTTCTTTTTGCTGTGCCAGGCACAAGATAGGAAGTAAGCAAATTGCAGTAATTAAACAGTTACGCATACCGGCTTGGTTTTTTTGCTCCTGGTTTATGACCGAAAGATAAATTATAACTCCGGGTTTTTTGTAAAGCAGTGCAAAAAATAAATGAAGGCAATCAAAAAATAAACGATGGTTTTCTTTAGCCTGGGGCAAAATTATGTTTGCCCTGTCAAACAAATTCATTCATCATTCAAACAAATGTTATGAAAAATTTCAAATTTACCGGCGTAAATATAGCTGCGGCGGTACTGGTAATTGCTTTTTTCTTTCCCTGGTTCTCTGCTATGGGCAGCATATCCATGTCAGGCTTTTCGGTGGCCACCACCGGTATTTCCCCCGGTATGCTGGGTATGTTTTTAAAGGGAATTGACAGGCTGTTAATGGTGCTTACTATTGTTATTCCTGTCTCTGCCGGTATTATCCTTTACCAGAATGTATCCGGCAGTGCAAAATTTGATAAGTATTACAGGCCGGCACATTTTATTCCTGCTGTTGTGCTTATTGCAGGATTAATAATGATCTGGTTCAAAATGAAACCTGATGCACCGGAGTTTGGAGAAGGGAATTTTGAAGGCTACAGCCACAATTTGTCCCGTTCCATAAACGATATGTCTCCCGGCCTTTTTGACGTATTGGGTTTAGGGGTGTACATCAGCCTTGCCTCTTCCATTTATTTACTGATGGTTGCTATGGGTAAGATAAAAGATAAAGAGTATTATAAACCTGCACCGGCAGCGAGCGATACGGAACCAAATAAAGAATGAGGCCATGTGCCCGGAAAACATACCGGTAAAATGGGGGGCTGAAAATAAGTAGTATGAATCATGCACCTGCGAATTGCAAAAATCAGTGGAAACAGGAGAAAGCCTTTTAGAAGAATAAAAGCACGCCCGAAACCATTGTATTTGAATACAAGGGCACTGCTAAAACCAGTGGTTTGTTTGGGCTGTAAAATCATTTCATCTTTTTCAATGATTGTTGATGATGAATGATACGCAGTATCAGTTGGTTGGTTGGCCCTGTTGTCCTATACCCGGGCAGCAGGGCGGCCACCAATCTTTTAATTATATTTTTAGACCCCTAAACTGTAGTAATATCGAAAGTAAAGAATTTTGTATTCTACATTTACAACGGAACAAACAGCCGGGAGGAAATATTCCGGGATAATTGTTTTCTTTTTAACTTTCGCCATTAATTCTGAAAATGGCAAACCGTAACTATCTTTCTTACATCATCAACCCGCTGGAGCTGCTGCGTACCAAAAAAGTGCTGAAAGTGAATCCAACGGTGCCGCCTGAACGAAAAGGGACGGAGACGCTTAAAATATTTATATACGATTACGATGCCACTCATTTGCAGGAAAAGGAGGTGGATAACGTAGCGGAATGCTTACCTTTTGCAGATTCTCCCACTATAACATGGATAAACGTAGACGGCATACGAAAAGCAGATGTGGAAACCATTTGTAACCATTATGGCATTCACTACCTGCTGGCAGAAGACATACTAAGCATTGGCCAGCGCCCCAAGATGGACGAAATAAACGGCCTTGTATTTTGCCTGCTGAATATGCTGTATTTTAATGAGCAGGACTCTTCCGTGGAAGCGGAACAGATAAGTATTATACTCGGGAAGAATTTTGTTATCAGCTTCCAGGAAGATGCCTCCCGTGATGTATTTGACCCCTTGAGGGACAGGCTTAAGATCAACAATACAAAAGTGCGGCAGCAGGGGGCAGATTTTTTATTTTATTCCCTCATTGATCTGATAGTGGACAATTATTTTGTAGTAATGGAAAAGCTGGGAGATAAAATTGAAAACCTGGAAGAGGATATTGTAAAAAGCCCCGATACACACAGCCTTTCAAAAATAAATATGCTGCGGAAGGAAATGATAATTTTAAAAAGAAGCGTGGCGCCGGTAAGGGAATTAATCGGCGGTATTTTGCGCAGTGAAAGCGAGCTGATAGACGAAAGAACGGAAAAATATTTTAAGGATGTGTACGACCATATTGTGCAGGCAAATGATCTGGCAGAAAACTATCGTGACATGATGATGAACCTGCACGACCTTTACCTGAACAACGTGAACCTGAAGATGAATGAAGTAATGAAAGTGATGGCCGTGGTTACCTGCCTGCTGGCGCCCGCTACCGTTATCGGCGGCATCTTCGGGATGAATTTTGACAGGATACCATTGCTCCACAACCAGTGGGGCTTTTTTATTTCAGTGGCGCTTATGCTTATTATCCCGATAGTAATGCTCCGGGTATTTATAAAAAGGGGCTGGTTCAAATTATAATACACAGGCTATGATGCAGAAAAAGAAACCCGGTATGGATGTAGTGCTGGATATCCTTACACAAGCTCAACTGGCTTATCCTGCTTCAGAATTTATCAGCAGCCTGCTTTTTCAATACCAGGAAAGAGGCGGCCTCAGCAAGAAGCAGCTGGAAGGGTTGCATGGCAAAGCGTCCAAAGTAAAAACAATCCCCGAATCAAAGCTGGCAACACTGCAGGCAATTATTTTAAAGAAGCATACCAAACACAAATCAGCGTTACCAGCCACTGTTTTCCTCTATGAAAAAGATGAAGCAACAGGCGCCGCAATAAATGCTATCCTTGAAAAATACCCGAAGCACAGGCAGGTGCTTTTTTATAAATCAAAATTTGAGAACAACGAACCTTTATCAGCAGCAGAAAAAGCAGACCTCGAACGTTTCAAAAAAGTTTTGCTGAAATAATGCAGCCATAATTTTTTGTTAGCCATATCTTGCACAGATATACACAGAAAAATAAAGAGCCCCAATATTTCGTCTTCGCTCAATACGTTAATCTTCATAAATAAAAAATCATTCGTGTTAATTTGTGAAATTCGTGGCTAAATTATCTGTGTATATCTGTGCAATCCGTGGCTAAACTGTTCTCTGTGGCATACATAAAAAAGAAGCAATTTAAGTTTCCCTAAATTGCTTCTGTACCGACAAAAAGGAGGAGACAGAGATTAACCAAACAATCCGCCTTTCTTCAACTCTGTAACGCCTTCACCAATCAAAAATCCATTTTGATATATTTGAACTTTATAGCTTCCCTTTTGGAAAGTGGTGCCAGGTACAAATCCGAATTCAACATTCTTCTTTTTGGCAGCTTCCAAATCAACAGGAACTTTTGCAGTAAATGTTTTTTCTCCTTCTTCCCTTGTGGTAAATGTGCCGGAGCCGGAAGCTTCGTTTGTTATTACGTTACCATCGGGGCCGGTAATCATTACATACACATCTGTAGTGCCCGGTTGCGCAATCCTGTTGTCCACATCAAATGAGATCACCAGCTTGTCAACCTTTTTGGCCTTTGTTGTTTCTTTTTCTTTTCCTTCATTTTTTACATCAACAGGTGTAACGTGTATGTTGGTAGCATTTAAAGTTGATGCAATGTCCACTTTCTTTTCCAGCTCTTCCTTAACAGTAGTAGTACTGGTAAGGTCGGCGGTTAATTTTTCTTTGTCCGCTGTTAACGATACTTTATCGGCAGTAAGCGTTTGATTTTCCTGTGTAAGCCTTGCTACGTCTGCTTCCATTGTGCTTATCTTTCCGTTCAGTTCATCAATCAGTTTTTTAGCTTTTGACAACTCGGCTGTTGTTGCATTCCTTTTATTAAGGATGCTTCTTATATCGCCTTTTAATTTAGTTATTTCGGTGCTGCTTGCGGTTAATTTTCCTTCCAGGCCTTTGTTTTCAGTTGTCATTGAATCAAGCCTTGCAAGCGAAGCATCAAAATTGCTTTGTATCGAGCTTTTTTCGTCAGTTACTTTTGCAATTTGCACTTGCTGCTGCTGAATCTGTTCGCCGGTGCTGCTTTTGTCGGCAACGGTGTATATACCCAGGCCAAGCAGTGCAGCAGAAAGTACGCCAATAGCTACATTCTTTCCTTTGTTTTGTGCCGGTACCTGCGGTGCAGTTGTTTCAAAATTTGTATCCATAAAAAATAGTTTTTACGATTAATTAATAGAATTAATTTAAACCAGGGATCGAATCAAATGTCTTTGGAGTCTCCTTATAAGCACTTTTCTAAAACCGTGCCATAATTTTTTTTGCTAATAAAAGCGGGGGTGGATTTTTGGAGTTCGTTAACGTTTAAAACGCAGGTATGCAATTGATTTTTTGCTTTTTGAATATAGCCCGGAATTAATTTATATAAATGTTATTCATCACCCAACCTCCTGCCGGTTTTTTGCCGTTTCTACTACAGGTTTTTCAAAGGATATGGATTTAAAACGGGGCCGGATGTCTATCTGTGCCCTTTATTTATTCAGAACGTAATAATAGGCTGTCCTGCGTTTTTTGTTTCAGCAATTGCTCTTTCTTAAACTGGTAAGAAGCATTCAATATGTATTGATAAAACTCTGCTATGCTGCTTCTTTGCGTAAACTCAAAATCCGGCCGGTATTCTTTCATAAAGGCATCCAGGTCTTTTCCTTCCAGCCTTGTGATCCTTCTTACAGTGGCCCTGTTAAAACGGTAGTTGATATAATTTTCCTGTTCCTGCTCCAGCAAACGGGCCTGCAGTTTTTTTAACCGCTGGTTTCTTTTAAAACGGAACACATTTATCAGCTCATCCAGGTCTGCGCCGGTTACGCCGGTATAATTATCTGTGCCCAGCTTAACGCCCGGTTTTTCATAATTGAAAATCCGAGCATACTGCTCCCTGTTCTCAATAGAATCCTGCCGGTAACTTCTTCCATACACTTTCACTTCTTTAAGGGTTTTGTATTTTTCTTCTACCCGCACATGCAGCGAGATATCAAAGTTGCCGATATCCGGTATGTGCTTAACAGCAAACTTCAGGGTGGGCTTGTTTTGATAGATAAATAACAGCGAATCCTTATCGGAAGAAACGATTGTGTAGCGGCCGGAAGAATCAGTAATCGCAGAAGTGCCGCTGGTGCTTTTTACAATAACACCTTTTACAGGAATTGTTTTAGTGGAATCATACACGGTGCCCGTAACGGCAAACTGTCCTCTTGTGATTAACACAATAAAGCATGAAACAATGGTAAAAGTTATTTTGTAAAAATGCCGCAAAGATTTCTTTCTTGTGAGCCGCAATATTAGCCAACAAATACTGTTTGCAGAAAGCTGCCGGTTTATTTTAACATAACAGCAGATCATTGATGCAACAGGCGGGCTATTACTTCCGGGTAGTATTTGTGCTCAAGCGCATGGATTTTTTGCGCCAGCAGCTCGGGGCTGTCGTTTTCGTCAATGGTGCAGGTAGCCTGCAAAATGATATTACCATGGTCATACAATTCATCCACATAATGAATGCTGATACCGCTCTCTTTTTCTTTAGCAGCCATAACTGCTTCATGCACTTTGCTGCCATACATACCTTTGCCGCCATATTTGGGCAGCAGGGCAGGGTGAATATTGACAATTTTATTGGGGTACCGGTTAATCAGTATTGCCGGTATCTTCCATAAAAAGCCGGCCAGCACTATAAAATCAATGTGGTGCTTTGCCAGTTCAGGCAAATAAGCATCTCCTGCTGCAAATCGTTTTTTTTCAATCAGTAAAGAAGGAATATTTTCTTTGGCTGCAATATTCAGCACCCCGGCGGCAGGGTTGTTACAAACAATGAGGGCAATTTTTACCGGAGCGCTATTCCTGAAATGGTCTATTATCTTTTGTGCATTGCTGCCGGCGCCGCTGGCAAAAATGGCAATATTGACAGCCTTCTTTTTACCGGAGAACCTGTTTGCTATTTTAATAAGATAGTTTTTGAAGAAATTAAACTGCCCTAAAGGGATACTCAACAGTAAAACACACAAAGGCCAGAGCAGGGTAATAATAATGATGTACAATACCACCCAGGTAAATCCCTTTTCCAATCCTGCAAACGCTAACAGTTTTCTGCCAAGGTACCCGCAAAGGCTACCCCCAAGGGCAAAAGTGCAGATAATTAATAGCAGCCCTGTGCCATTTACATTCCAGCGCTGCTTCAGTTTGGTGAACATGGCGCAAAAATGAAGTAAAAAATTCAGAAACAGACACAAAAACAACCAGCTATTGCATGCTATAAGCCTGCTTACAAAAACATGACAATGGCCTTATATACAGCAGGGCAATCCGCTGAAATACAGGCTGGATAAGGAGAAAATTTTTTTTGGAATGTTGATATTTTGTGAACATACATACTTATTTTTGCAGCCACGTAAGGGTATATCCACACACCATCATCCTTAACAAACTGTATGAGTCGTTATAGAAAAATCTTTCAAACTGCATTTGCTGGTTTATTTCTAATTGCACTTGTTTCTTTTTCAAATAATGTTTTTGCGGCTGACGGCGAAGCGCTTTATAAGGCAAATTGTGCCAGTTGCCACAAACCGGATAAGGATGCCACCGGCCCTATGCTGAAAGGTGCCCGTACAAGGGAGCCAAACCCTGAATGGGCTTATCATTGGGTGAACAATACAACATCCATGGTGGAAACGGACCCCTATGCAAAAGGATTAAAGGCAAAATTTGGCTCTGTGATGACCAAATTTGACCTTCCCAAAGAAGATATCAAAGCTATTTTAGACTGGGCCGATGCTTATGCTCCTCCTGCAGCACCGGCAGGTGGCACAGGCGCCCCGGCAGAAGACAACTCACTGTTATTCGGTATTCTCACTTTAATACTGGCGCTGGTTGCATTTATATTATTGCAGGTTAACAGCAGCCTCCGTAAGCTGGCAGATGAAAAAGACGGCGTGGTGAGGGCTGAACCGGTTCCTTTTTACAGGAACAAGGTTTACCTGATGACTGCCGTAATAGCCCTGTTTTGTTTTGGTGGTTATAAAACTATCAATGCGGCCATTGGCCTTGGCAGGCTGAAAGATTACCAGCCACAGCAGCCTATTTACTATTCCCATAAAGTACATGCCGGCACTAATCAAATCAACTGTTTGTATTGCCACAGCGGTGCACAGGATAGTAAGATATCCAACGTACCTTCTGTAAATGTGTGCATGAACTGCCATAAAGGAATTAAGGAATATGCAGGTCCGGATAAGCTGGTAAGGGATGACGGCACAGAAGTAAATGGCACGGCAGAAATACAAAAACTGTATGCTTATGCCGGCTGGAACCCTGCTACCAAAACTTATGATAAGCCGGGCAAGCCCATTGAATGGATAAAAATCCATGCCCTGCCCGACCATGTATATTTCAATCACAGCCAGCACGTGAAAGTGGGCAAACAGCAATGCCAAACCTGCCATGGACCAATACAGGAAATGGATGAGGTGAAGCAATTCAGCGAGCTGAGCATGGGCTGGTGCATCAATTGCCACCGGGAAACCAAAGTGGATTTCTATAACAAAGAAACCGGCGAAGGCAACAAATTCTACAGCATTTACGAAAAGTTCCATAACGATATTAAGAACGGCAAGCTTGATAGCGTAACAGTGGAAAAGATAGGCGGCACCGAGTGCCAGAAATGTCATTATTAAACTCAGCTATTAGCCTATTAGCTAATCGGCACATCAGCATATTTAGTTTTATATGGAAAAAAAGTACTGGCAAAGTTTTGGAGAATTGAATCAATCAGGATCTTTTCAGGAAAAGGCGGCGAATGAGTTCCAGGAACCATTGCTTCCGTTGGAAGACCTGGATAATGGCCTGCTGGAGAGCAAAAGCCCCCGCAGGGACTTCCTGAAGTACCTCGGCTTCAGCACTGCTGCTGCTACCCTGGCCGCCAGTTGCCAAACGCCTGTACGCAAAACCGTTCCTTATCTTCAAAAGCCCGCAGATATTATCCCCGGCGTTGCCAATTACTATGCCTCCACTTATGTAAGCGAAGGCGATGTGCACCCGGTAATAGTAAAACAAAGAGATGGCCGACCGATAAAAATTGAGGGCAATGAAAATTCAACCATCACAGGTGGCGGCACCAGCGCCAAATCACAGGCATCTGTGCTTGACCTGTATGATACTACAAGGTTGCGTTATCCTTCAGAATCAGATGGAAAAACTTTCAAGGAAATACCAACTTTTGAAAAAGCAGACAAGGCGATAGCAGAAAAACTGGCTGCCCTTGGCGGAAAGCCGGTGGTGTTGCTTACATCTACTATCAATTCTCCTACTACCTTACAAATCATCAGCGAATTTTTAGCAAAATATCCCGGCAGCCGCCATGTGCAGTATGACGCAGTGAGCTACAGCGGTTTGTTGCTGGCTAACGAGGCTACTTATGGTAAAAAGGCAATTCCTTCCTACCAGTTTGATAAAGCAAAAGTGATCGTAAGCCTTGGCGCTGATTTCCTCGGTACCTGGCTAAGCCCTGTAGAATTTACCCATCAGTATCAAAAGAACAGGAAAATTTCAGGCGAAAGGCCTGAAATGAGCCGCCATATACAATTTGAAAGCACATTAAGCTTAACAGGCAGCAATGCCGATGACAGGTTTGTGCACAAGCCTTCTGAAAAAGCAGCTATTGCCTTAAATATCCTGGCAAAGCTGAATGGAAGCGTTACAGCGCCTGCTATCAGTGATGCAGCGCTTAACAAAGGCATTGAACTGGCAGCGGCTCAATTAAAAGCCCATGCGGGTGAAGCCCTGGTTGTTTCCGGCAGCAATGATGTGAATTTGCAGATTATTGTAAATGTCATCAACGAAGCGATTGGTGCCAATGGTAAAACAATTAACTGGGCTGCCACATCAAACTACCGCCAGGGCATAGACGCAGATTTTAACCAGTTGGTAAATGATATGGCAGCAGGCGCTGTTGGCGCTGTACTGGTATATGATACCAATCCTGCTTATACGTATTACGATGCAGCAAAATTTGCCAAAGCATTAAAAAATATTCCGTTAAGCATTTCTTTCAATCCCACGCTTGACGAAACAACAGAGCTATGCAAATACAGCCTGCCTGCACATCACTGGCTTGAAAGCTGGGGCGATGCAGAACCTAAGACAGGTCACTATAGCCTGATCCAGCCAACCATCAATCCTTTGTTCAAAACAAGACCATTTCAAACTTCTTTACTGAAATGGAGCGGCAATGCGCTGGATTATGACGCATATTTTAAAAATTACTGGACAACGAAACTCGGCACAACAGACGCATATTACCAGGCTTTGCAAAATGGCCTGGTAGAGCCTTCAGCTCCTGCTGCAGGTGGCGGCACATTCAGCGGCGCAAGGCTGGCTGATGCTGTTGCAAAAGTTTCAGGCGCCAAAACCGGCAGCTATGAGCTGGTTATTTATCAAAAAATAGCGATTGGCAGCGGTAACCAGGCGAACAACCCCTGGTTGCAGGAATTGCCCGATCCGGTTTCAAAAGTAGCATGGGACAATTATGCTTTAATAAGCCCTGCATTGTACAAAGAAATATTTGGGAAAGATGTGGTGGGGAACCAGCGTGACGGCGATCATTACGAAGTAACGCCTGAAAAGCCCGTGCTGAAAATAAAAGCAAACGGCAAAGAGGTGGAATTACCTGCAATGGTTATTCCCGGCGTTCACCCCAAAGTGGTAGCAGTGGCCGTTGGCTACGGAAGGCAAAGTGCCGATAAGGATAAAACAAAAGAATATATCGGTTTGTCTGCGAACGGCGCCGGTGTTAATGTTTATCCATTAGTAAATTTTGATGGCACAGGCTTCAGGTATTCATCGCCTGCAGAGCTAAGCAAAACTGATAAAGAATATGCCCTTGCACAAACACAGGTGCATGGTTCATCTGAGCACAGGCCGGTGATTTACGAAACCAACCTGAAGTCGTTTATAGAAAATCCTGAAGCAGTGCTGGAAGAAGCCAATCAGGAAAGAGCTGCACTATTGCATGCTTCACATGGAGAAGACTTCAGGAAAGATGCGACCATTTATCCTGATTATATAAAACCGGGCGTTAAATGGGGCATGAGCATTGACCTTAATACCTGCACGGGTTGCAGCGCCTGCGTTATTGCCTGCACTGCTGAAAACAATGTGGCCGTAGTAGGTAAAACACAGGTGATAAGGGCACATGAAATGCACTGGCTGCGCATTGACCGTTATTTCACAGGTGATGTAACCAATCCTGATGTGGTGTTCCAGCCGATGCTTTGCCAGCATTGCGATAATGCTCCTTGTGAAAATGTGTGCCCCGTAGCAGCTACCAATCACAGCAGTGAAGGGCTTAACCAAATGACCTATAACCGTTGTATAGGTACAAGATATTGCGCTAATAACTGTCCGTTTAAAGTACGCCGTTTTAACTGGCTGGATTATACAGGGGCTGACAGCTTCCCTGATAACCAGAACCCGATCATCGGCGTTGATTTGAATGATGTAACGCTCCAGATGAACGATGACCTGACAAGGATGGTATTAAACCCTGATGTTACCGTTCGTTCACGTGGTGTGATTGAAAAATGTTCTTTCTGCGTGCAGCGTTTGCAGGAAAGCAAGCTGGCTGCTAAAAAAGCGGAAGACCCAACACTGGTACGCAATGTAAAAGTGGCCTGTTCGCAAGCCTGCCCCGGCGGCTGTATCACTTTCGGTAATGTAAATGATCCTGAAAGTGAAGTGTCAAAAGCGAGGGCAGATAAGAACCGTAATTTTTATGTACTGGAACAACTGCACGTATTGCCCAACGTTAGCTACCTGGCTAAAATTAAAAATACAGACAGGCATGTAACGAACGAAAAAGAAGAAGGTGAAGGTGCAGAAAAGAAAGAAGCAGCGAAGGAAGTGGAGCATGCTTAACTTATTTAAAAGCTGATTCAAAATAAAAACGAAAGCTCATAGCTCATAGCTAAACGGCTCAAAGCTTACAAAATATGTCATTATTAAAGTACGAATCACAGATCAGGGAACCGCTGGTAGATGGCGATAAAGATTATCACCAGGTAACAGAAGACATAATACGCCCCATTGAGATGAAGCCAAGCCGCTTGTGGTACATTGGTTTTTATATCAGCGTGGCGCTGTTGCTTTTTGGTGTGTACAGTGTGTACCGTGAAGTTACCTATGGTATTGGCCAGTGGAATCTTAACAAGACCATCGGCTGGGGCTGGGATATTACCAACTTCGTATGGTGGGTAGGTATTGGTCACGCCGGTACGCTCATCTCTGCTATCCTGTTGCTCTTCCGCCAGGGATGGAGAACAGGTGTGAACCGTGCCGCTGAAGCGATGACAATATTTGCGGTAATGTGTGCCGGCCAGTTCCCGATATGGCACATGGGCCGTGTATGGATGGCGTTCTTTGTGTTGCCTTATCCTAATACCCGCGGGCCTTTGTGGGTGAACTTTAACTCTCCGTTGCTTTGGGATGTGTTTGCGATATCAACTTACTTCACCGTTTCATTGCTGTTCTGGTATTCAGGTTTATTACCTGACCTGGCTACGGTAAGGGACAGGGCCAAGACCAAACTGCGTAAATTATTATACGGCATTGCATCCTTTGGATGGAACGGCAGCACCAAGCACTGGCAGCGACACGAAAGTTTATCACTGGTGCTGGCTGGTTTAAGTACACCGCTGGTATTGTCTGTGCATACGATCGTATCATTTGACTTTGCCACTTCGGTAATGCCCGGGTGGCACACTACCATCTTTCCTCCTTACTTTGTTGCCGGTGCGATATTTTCCGGCTTTGCGATGGTGCAAACGCTGATGCTCGTTTTGAGAAAAGTATTTGCGCTGGAAGATTATATCACTATCGGCCACATTGAAGCGATGAACAAAGTAATCGTGCTTACCGGTTCAATAGTAGGTATTGCGTATATCACGGAATTGTTCATTGCATGGTACGGTCAAAATCCTTACGAATGGTATGTATTCAGCCAGAACAGGGTGAACATTATGAGCCCTTACGGCTGGAGTTACTGGCTGATGATGTTCTGTAACGTGGTTTCCCCGCAGGTATTCTGGTTCAAAAAATTAAGAAGGAATATACCGTTCACTTTCTTCATGAGCATAATAGTGAACGTAGGTATGTGGTACGAACGTTTTGTAATTATCGTAACCTCTACTTACAGGGATTACCTGCCTTCATCCTGGAGCACTTATTACAGCCCTTCTACTTATGAGATAGGTTTTTATCTCGGTACGTTCGGCTTGTTCTTTACCTGCTTCTTCCTGTTTGCAAAATACTTCCCTGTAATTGCTGTGGCGGAGATCAAGAGCATATTGAAGACATCCGGAGAAGGGTATAAACGTAAAATGACCGACCTGGAAAAAGTGGATTCAGAGAAGTTTTATATTGAAGAAGTGGAGCACGCACACTAAATAATTAATAATTCTAATTAATAATTAATAATGGCTGGCGGAATAAAAAAATTTGTTGTCGGATGCTTTGATGATGAAGCAATATTGTTTCCTGCTGTGAAAAAAGTAAGGAAAGCCGGGTACAAGATACATGATGTATATACCCCTTTCCCTGTTCACGGCCTTGACCATGCTTTGGGCCTAAGGGAAACCAGTTTGCATACTGCAGGCTTTATCTATGGTATCACCGGTACCACCACTGCACTTAGCTGCATCAGCTGGATATTCACTAAAGACTGGCCTCTGAATATTGGCGGCAAGCCGCACTTTGCTTTACCGGCATGGATACCCATCACGTTTGAATTGACGGTACTGTTTGCTGCCGTAGGCATGGTGCTTACATTCTGTTATTTGTGCCAGTTGTCTCCGTTTATAAAGAAACACCATTTTCATCCCAGGGCTACAGACGACCTGTTTGTAATGGCCATTGAATGCACCGATAAAACAAATGATGTGGAAGTGCAGGCATTTTTACAGGCGGCAGGTGCCAAAGAAATAAATGTGCAGCATGCGGAAACTGGCTGGTGGCTCGGCAGGTACGACAGGGAACAAAAATTGTACAGGGAAACAGAAGTAGGGTATTGATCTGAATTAATTGCTTAACTGAATTAATAAATGAAACGAACTAACATTTTTATCGCCATTACGCTTGCAGGTGCTGCAGCATTGGTTAGCTGTGGTGGTAATGACAAGCCTGGCAGGATATATATGCCTGATATGGCTTACAGCCGTGCGGTTGAAACATACTCGTTGCTTGATTCAACAAAATTTACCAAAGACCCTGCGGAGTTGGGAGAAAAGATATTTTACAACAGCAAGCCCGTGGCAGGAACCATGAGGATAGATGACCTCCCGCCTTTTGAAGCGCCGCTCAGCGATTCTGCCGGTGGTTTATACACGGTAAGCAATGCCACTAAAAATCCTTTGCCGCCATTAACAACTAAAGACAGCCTGGAAGCAGCAAGGTTATTTAATATTAATTGCGCTATTTGCCACGGTGCGGCAGCCGGTAACAACGGGCCTGTAGGTTCCATTGTTGGCGGGGTTAAAAGCATTGTTGCTGCATCACCCGGCTACAGCGATGGACATATTTATCATGTAATTAATTACGGGCAGGGAAACATGGGCAGCTATGCTTCACAATTAAGCAGCAAGCAGCGGTGGAGGATAATACAATATATCAGGACACTGCAACCAAAAACTGCAGCCGCTGCTACAGGTACGGCAGCAGCACCTGCAGCAGACAGCACAGCGAAAAAGACAAAATAAAACATTCAAAATAAAGATTTAGATGAGCCAATCATTCGTGTTGCCGGACAGTTATAAAAAATGGACCATCGGCCTTATCGGCGCCGGTGCAATAGCATTGCTGTACGGCCTTATCATGTACCATCCGTTTACCCATGCAGGACATGGAGAAAACGTAAGCAGCACCCGTTTTTGGGCAGTATTATTACAGAACAGCGTGTTTTGGCTGCTGGTGGTGAACGTGGGCATGTTCTTCATCGGCTTTACCACGCTGGCAATGGGTGGCTGGCAGGTGGCATTAAGGCGTGTGCCCGAAGCCATCTCCAGTGTTGTTCCTGTATTGGGCATCATCACTTTTTTAATATTAATGGCAATTGTATGGGGCGGCAGGGATGACATTTACCCCTGGGTAAACGCAGATACTGTAGCGCATGATAAAATATTATTGGGTAAAAAAGGATTTTTAAACCCCGTATTCTACAGCGTATTCAGCGCCATCATCATTTTCCTTTGGTGGATACTCGGTAAAAAAATACGCTCATTAAGCCTGGAAAGTGATAAAAACGGCCACATGGATTTTGAAACAGGCGACAGGTGGATCAAGAAAAACATCCTCTATGCTTCTTTATTCATCGTGGTATTTGGCTTGTCAGTAGGTTCCACCATTCCCTGGCTTTGGATAATGAGCATTGATGCACACTGGTACAGCACGATGTTCAGCTGGTACACATTTGCCAGCTCATTTGTATCCGGACTTTCATTGATCGCCCTGTATGTAATATTTCTTAAGAACCGTGGCCAGTTGCCTTATGTAACAGACGAGCACCTGCATGATGTAGGTAAATTCATGTTCGCATTCTCTATCTTCTGGACATACCTGTGGTTTTCACAATATATGCTTATCTGGTATGCCAATATGCCTGAAGAAACGGGCTATTTCAAAATAAGGGTGGTGGGTCCATACAGGGGCATCTTCTTCCTCAACCTTATTTTAAACTTTGTGTGCCCGATACTGATATTGATGAAAAAGGCGACCAAAAGGAATTATACGCTGATGACTTTTATGGCGATACTGATCATTTTCGGCCACTGGATAGATTTCTGGCAGATGGTAATGCCCGGGACGTTGCTGGATAAAGCAGAGCTGCTGCCGTTTGAATTTGGCATCGGGGCCTTGTTTATCGGCATCATCATGTGGAGGGTGGGTGTTTATCTTACCAAACATCCGCTTACCGCATTGAACCATCCTTTCCTCAAAGAAAGTATGATTCACCATACATAACAGGATTAAAAGAATTAAAGCATAAACAACAGGGAACTTTAAAATAACTTTGCGTCATGACAGAAATTTTGTTGGCAGCGATTGTAGTAATGATTTTCGTGGTCATCTTCCAGATTGCGAAAGCGAGCGAATATGTGAGTGTGCTGAAGGGAGAAGAAAAAGCCCGGAAGCAAAACAATAAGATCAATGCCTTTTTATTGATTTCATTTTTGGTATTGGGCCTGATAGGCGTATGGTGGTGTAATAAAGCGCTGGTTGGCAAAACCCTGTTCGCACAGCCTGCTGCATCAGACCATGGCGAAAAGATCGACATCATGCTTTACATTACGCTGGGTGTAACAGGCGTAGTATTTGTTATCACGCAAGTTTTATTGTTTTGGTTTGCATTTAAATACCAGGAAAAAGATAACCGCAAAGCATACTATTTCCCACACAATACCAAGCTGGAATTGATATGGACAACCGTGCCGGCAATTTTCTTAACTGTATTGGTGGTATTTGGGTTGAAATACTGGTTTAAAATGACCGGGGAAGCACCCAAAGATGCAATCGTGATAGAAGTAACAGGCCACCAGTTTGCATGGGAGTTCCGTTACCCCGGCACAGACAATACTTTCGGCCACAAGAATTTTAAATTAACTACCGGGGTCAACAGCCTGGGCGTTGATTTTGATGATCCTGCAAGCAAGGATGATATACATGTAGGCGGTACCATGCATATTCCTGTGGGCAAGCCTGTAAAATTGGTTATCAATGCACAGGATGTGATACATGATGTGGGCCTGTCACACTTCAGGTTAAAGATGGATGCTGTGCCGGGCATACCCACCACCATGTGGTTTACCCCATTGTACACTACTGAAAAAATGAAGGAAATAACAGGCAATGCTAATTTTACTTACGAAATAAGCTGCGACCAGATGTGCGGCAAAGGGCATTATTCCATGAGGGGCGTGATAATAGTGGAAACAGAAGCAGAATATAAAGCATGGCTGGCAAAGCAAAAGCCTGAAATCTGGACTGTTCGCCCTGAAACCGATCCGGAAAAACAAAAACAGGCAGACAGTACAGCGGCTGTGCCTGCCCCTGTTGCAACAATTGCAGCAGTCCATTAATTTGATAATTGATTGATTATTGAAAAATAATGTAAAGAGATGAGTACCTCAGTAACACTACAGCATGGAGATGTTCACGCAGCGCATGATGCACATCATGAACATCATCACCATGAAACATTTATAAGCAAATACGTTTTTAGCCAGGATCATAAAATGATATCCAAGCAGTTTTTGATCACGGGTATCATCTGGGCCATCATCGGCGGTTTGTTTTCGGTGATATTCCGTCTTCAGTTGGGTTATCCAGAATCCACTTTTCCCTGGCTGGAAGACCTGCTGGGCCATTGGGCCAAAGGCGGAAAGCTGCACCCCGAGTTTTATTATGCACTGGTAACCATGCACGGTACCATATTGGTGTTCTTTGTATTAACGGCCGGTCTCAGCGGTACGTTTGCCAACTTCTTAATTCCTTTACAGATCGGAGCAAGGGATATGGCTTCGCCGATGCTGAACATGCTAAGCTACTGGTTCTTCTTCCTTGCATCCATAATAATGTTCTCCTCATTATTTGTGCAGACAGGCCCGGCAAGCGGGGGCTGGACGATCTATCCCCCGCTCAGTGCTTTAGGCGATGCATCATTAGGCTCTAAAATCGGTATGGATCTGTGGCTGGTAAGCATGGCCATGTTTATTGTAAGCTCATTGCTGGGTGGGTTGAATTATATCTCTACCATCCTCAACCTGCGTACAAAAGGCATGAGCATGACAAGGATGCCGCTTACTATCTGGGCATTGTTCTTTACTGCTGTGTTAGGGGTTTTGTCTTTCCCTGTATTGTTATCAGGCGCTATCCTGCTGTTATTTGACCGCAACCTCGGTACAAGTTTCTACCTCAGCGATATTGTTGTGAATGGTAAAATATTACCAAACGAAGGCGGTAGTGCCATCCTGTTCCAGCACCTGTTCTGGTTCCTTGGCCATCCTGAAGTGTACATTATTTTGCTGCCTGCAATGGGTATGTCATCAGAAATCATTTCTGTCAATAGCCGCAAACCGATATTCGGTTATATGGCGATGGTAGGCTCTATGTTTGCCATTGCAATACTCGCCTTTTTGGTATGGGCGCACCACATGTTTGTAACCGGGCTTAATCCATTCCTGGGCGCCTTCTTCGTACTGCTTACGCTGCTGATTGCGGTGCCGTCAGCTATTAAAGTATTTAACTGGCTCACCACATTATGGCGTGGCAATATCAGGTTTACGCCCGCCATGCTGTTCGCTATAGGCTTTGTAAGCCTGTTCATCAGCGGTGGGTTAACGGGTATATTCCTTGGTAACTCTGCGCTGGATATTCATTTGCATGATACTTATTTTGTGATAGCGCACTTCCATATTGTAATGGGTGTGGCTTCCTTCTTTGGCATGTTTGCCGGTGTATACCACTGGTTCCCCAAAATGTACGGGCGCTACCTGAACAATACGCTGGGGTATATCCATTTTTGGGTAACCATCATCGGCGCTTATCTTATTTTCTGGCCAATGCACTACGAAGGCCTGGCCGGTATGCCACGCCGTTATTTTGATTATTCCAGCTGGGAATCATTCAAGCAATTCGGCAGCCTTAATGAGTTCATCAGCTTTGTGGCGGCCGTGGTTTTTGCAGTGCAGATCTTATTTGTGTTCAACTTCTTCTACAGCATTTTTAAAGGAAGAAAAGTTACTACTGCTAATCCCTGGGGCGCTAATACGCTGGAATGGACAACTCCTATACGCCCCGGGCATGGCAACTGGCCGGGCGAAATTCCTGAAGTGCACCGCGGCGCCTATGATTATGGTAAAGACGGAAGGGAATTTATCCCGCAGGTGGAACCAATAGGAGAACACGAAAGCCATCATTAAGTCAACAGGCTCCCGATGGCTATCGGGATTGCAATAAATAAAATTAGTTCATTAAGATATTGTGCCGAAAGAGAACACCATAACCAACTCAGCATCGTTTGCGTTGGCAAGTAAAGTGAAAGATTACTTTCAGTTGATCAAGTTCACTTTGAGTTTTATGGTGGTGTTCAGCACGGTGGTAAGTTTTTTAATAGCGCCTAACGAATTGTACTATGTGAGGTCAAAGGCGCTGTCAGTTCTTTTACTTTTTATCGGGGGCATGCTGGTTACCGGCGCTGCAAACGCTATTAACCAGGTAGCAGAAAAAGATACCGATGCCAAAATGAAACGCACTGCCAAAAGGCCGGTGGCCAGCGGCAGGATGAGTGTGAGCGAAGCAGCCACTTTTGCGGTGGCGGCAGGTACGCTCGGCGTTTTTATTTTGTGGTACTTTTTTAACTACCAAAGTGCACTAACGGCGCTGGTGAGCCTTTTTTTGTACGGCTTTATTTATACGCCGTTAAAAAAAGTGAATTCCATTGCTGTGCTGGTGGGTGCTATTCCCGGCGCCATACCCTGCCTTATCGGGTGGGTGGCAGCAACAGGCAGCTTCAGTGCCGGCGGGTGGATCTTGTTCGGCATTCAGTTCCTGTGGCAGTTCCCGCATTTTTGGGCAATAGCCTGGATAGCGCATACTGATTACACTGCTGCCGGTTTTAAACTACTGCCTGGGGATAAAGGGCCTACAAAATTCACGGCGCTGCAAACGGTTATTTACAGCGCGTTGATGATACCGTTTGGCCTGCTGCCTTATTATGTGGATATCGCAGGCATTACCAGTGCATGGATATTGACGGTTTGTAATTTGTGGATGGTGCTTGTAAGCATAAAGCTGTTTATAAAGATGGATGTAAAGAGCGCAAGAATGGTAATGTTCAGTTCTTATTTTTATTTGATGATAGTGCTGCTGGCATTGTTTGCAGACAGGGTAATACCTACATAAAAAATGAAAAAAAGTTCGCCTGGCGAATAAAAGCGTAATATGAGTGCAGTGGCAATAATGGAGCAAAGAAAAAAAATACATCCGCATAAGTTTACCCTTTGGGTGGCTATTGCAAGTATAGTAATGATGTTTGCCGGGCTTACCAGCGCCTATATTGTCAAGCGCAGCCAGGCCGGCTGGCTTTCATTTGAATTGCCGCTTGCCTTTTGGTACAGCACAGCAGTGATGATAGCAAGCAGTGTTACCATGTGGCTGGCGCAAAAAAAATTTAAGGAAAGAAATATTCCTGCATACCGGCGGCTGGTAACAATCACTTTTATTTTAGGATTGTTGTTTGTAGGGTTGCAGATTACAGGGTTTACAACATTGGCCGGTAACGGCCTCCCGATGACAAAAAATGTTGCAGTTTCTTTTTTATACGTGATAGTGTGCCTGCATGCATTGCATGTGCTTGGCGGGGTGGCGGCGCTGATGGTGATGTTTGTAAAGGCCTTCAGCAGGTCGGTACGGAGCTATAACAGTGTGCCGGTGGAAGTGATGGCAACGTACTGGCACTTTGTAGATTTTTTATGGATTTACTTAATGGTTTTTTTATTGGCAATAAGATAAAAACAGTTTTATAACCTTATAAGCGATTATTAATGTCAACAGCAGCAGTGCAAAAGGAAACAAAATGGTGGTCAGGCGGGCGCAGCCCGTTCAATGCCAGCTATGGTAAAGTGATGATGTGGTATTTTTTGATGAGTGATGCTTTCACTTTCGGCGCTTTCCTTATCAGCTATGGTACTATCCGTTTCAGCCAAAACCACTGGGCCGATCCCAACCATGTATTCAATGCTTTCCCGGGATTTGGCCACCAAAACCTGCCCCTTGCATTTGTAAGCTTAATGACATTTATTTTGATCGCCAGTTCTGTTACCATGGTGCTGGCGGTGCATGAAGGCCATAAAATGAATCGCAAAGGAGTAGAAAAATACATGGTGCTTACCATCATTGGCGGGCTGGCATTTCTTTCCTGCCAGGCATGGGAATGGACGCATCTTTTAACCGGTGAGCACGTAGCGTTGTTAGGGAATGGAACTTTGGATGTGGTTCCCACTACTGTAAAGATGAATCCCTGGGGTACTGAAGTAAGCCACGAAGCGATGCTGGCGGCCCTGCAAAACACACCGCATGAGCAATTGGCAGCCATAGCTTCTACACTGCATCACGGCGGCGAGCACACCGATATATCTGCCCTGACAGACGCTCAATTGATTGACACCATTAAAGCTGCAGGTATTCAGGTGAATCATACAGGGCCTATTGCATTTGGTGGTTATTTTTTTGGTATTACAGGCTTCCACGGCTTTCACGTATTCAGCGGCGTGGTGATAAATGTTATCATGTATATCAAAACAAAGCTGGGGCATTTTGACGAAAGGGGCCATTATGAAATGATTGAAAAAGCAGGTTTGTACTGGCACTTTGTGGATTTGGTGTGGGTGTTCGTGTTCCTGTGTTTCTATTTGATTTAACAAAACAAAAAAATTATTTAAGCATAACAAGCGTAATTATGAGTGAGCATACAGTATCATCGCCGGAAATAACTTTTGCACATGCGCCGGCAGAAGGCACGGGCCGTATCTGGAAAGTGTTTTGGATCCTATCTATTATAACTATTATAGAACTGGCACTTGGTTTCGGGTTGGCAAAGCACTGGTATGGCGATCCTGAAACAAGCCACAGCGCTATTTTATTTGTGAAAGGAGTAATATGCATTCTTTCGCTTGCCAAAGCATTTTATATTGTAGGAGTGTTTATGCACCTGGGTGATGAGATAAGGAATTTTATCATGACAATAGTTGTTCCGCTTTGTCTCTTTATCTGGTTTATTATTGCTTTTCTTTGGGATGGTGATAGCTGGAAAAACCTCCGTAACAGGTACAGTCCTAAAACAGAACAGGCAGCGCCGGCAGCGAAAGAAAAAGGGGCGAAGGATTAATTTGGCACAGCGGTTTTTAAAACAAAATATTTTACACCATCGTCCCATAACAAGGCGGTGGTTTTTTATTGTATAGAAGAGGGAAGTCAAGTTTTTAAAACTTGACTTCCCGGAAAGGCCGGAAAGCATTCTGAATGCTTTAATGGTTTTTCCAGAATACTTTACTTTTGAACTTAGATTTTAGTAATGAACAAAAGAGCGCTATTGGGGATTTTACTCGCTACCGTATTGCCGGTCGTTGGTTACCTTGCGGTAAAATATTATAGTGAAGAAGCAGTGCAAATGCCGCCACGTTATTTTTATGACAGCGTGGACACCATTCAAAAAGACGGGAAGATACATATTGATACGGCGTGGCACAGGGCGAAAAACATCAGTTTTGTAAACCAGCTGGGCAAAACAGTCACACTGGATTCCTTGCACGGCAAAATAATAGTGATCGATTTCTTCTTCACCCGCTGCCCCAGCATTTGCCCCGGCCTTGCCATGAGTATGAAACGCCTGCAGCAATCGTTTAATAACGGCAACGACAGCATTGTACAGTTCATTTCCATCAGTGTTGACCCGGAGCATGATTCTGTACCGCAATTGAGGAAGTTTGCCAATAAATACACGAGCAACCACGACACCTGGTGGTTTGTTACCGGCGACAAAAAAGAGATTTATGACTTTGGCCTGCATGAACTAAAAGCCAGCGTGGCAGATGCCGATGTGGATTCTGTATTCATCCACACCGAAAATTTTTTCCTCCTGGATAAAAACAGGATAGTGAGGGGCTGGTACAATGGCTTTGATTCAACAAAAATGAAAAAGCTGGTGAGGGATATTCCTTTGCTGATGCTGGAAAAACCAAGGAAGAGAAGCTTTGGTGAATTCTTAAAAGAGCTGTTTGGAAGAAGTTAGACTGACCACGAATCACACCAATTGCCACGAATTGTTTGGCCACAGATTTCACAGATGAACACGGGATTTGTTTTAAGAAGAAAATAATTATCAATTATCCATTAACTATATGCTTACACCTTCCTTAGAAAAAAATGATGCCAGGGCAAAATGGCTTATCGGTATTTTTTCTGTAATTGTTTTTTCAGTGGTTTCTGTGCTGGGCAGGTACAACCTTGCCGGTAAAGTAGATCTTTCATTTGATGTGCACATTTTTGCGAAAGTAAATGCATTGCTTAATGCATCAGTAGCCGTATTATTAATATTGGGGCTGTATTTTGTAATGCAGCAAAAGTTTGAAGTGCATAAAAAAGTAATGATCACGGCAATGGTGCTTTCAATATTATTTTTGGTGTCTTATATCTGCCACCACCTGCTGGCCGGTGAAACTATGTATGGCGAAACAGACGGCATTAAGGGCTTAAGCGATGCAGAAAAAGCAGCAGCGGGCAGCGGCCGCACCATTTATCTTGCCATACTGGCCACCCATATCCCGCTGGCGGGGCTTGCATTGCCTTTTATTTTGTTTGCCGCCTACCGGGCTTTAACGGGAGAGTATGACAAGCATAAAAAGATAGTGAGGATCATTTGGCCGGTTTGGTTTTATGTAGCTGTTACCGGCGTGATTGTATATTTAATGATAAGCCCTTATTATAAATAGTGAAGCAACCATCCACGTTAAAAGCGCTCCAAATATTGCACAGGGCAATGCTGCTGGGGCAGGTAATATTTGCTGCCATCGCTGTATTTTTAAAATATAATAACCAATTCCCTTCTTCGCTAACGGAAATGGATAAAGTATTCCAGGTAATTGCCATTGCATTGTCGTTCGCCGGTTTTTTCACCGGCATGTCATTGTTTAAAAAGAAAGTGCAGCAACTAAAAGATTCACCAAACAGTGTGGCAGCAAAAGCTGAGGGTTACCGTTCTGCAAGCATAACACAATGGGCTTTGCTGGAAGGGCCGTCAATATTCTGTATCATTTGTTTTTTACTTACTGGTAATTATGCCTTTATCGGCTTATCCGTGGCGCTGATGCTTTTATTTGCTTTGGCAGCGCCGGCCAAAGCAAAAATCATGTTATTGCTTGGGTTTAGTGAACAGGAAATGGAAACCTTTTAGCTATGAGCAAAAATTCAACCTGCCGAAAAAAAATTTCATTGTCCGCCCATTCTTATTTTACCTCCGTTCCTTCTTTTATCTCATCGTTGGCATTTACAATGATTATATCGTTTGGCAGTAAGCTGCCGTTTACTTCGATCCTGCCGCTGTCTTCATTCCCGGTTTCTACATTAATTTTTACAGCTTTATTGTTTCGAACCGCAATCACATATTTCTTTTCAGTAGAAGTTACCACTGCTGACCGGGGAACTATAAAACCATCTGCATTTCCTTTTGAAGTAAGCATTACTTCTACGTACATACCGGAAGCCAGTTCGTTGTTTGCATTCATTACATCGGCTTCAATTCTTTCTGTTCTGTATTGCATATTTACATCGCTTGATTTCCTGCTGACCAATGCAAACATTTTTTTGCCGTTTAAAGCATTGACATAAAAGGTTAGTGAATCTTTTTCTTTCAATGATGCCGCAATGTTTGCCGGAACATCTACCTGCAAACGCAGCCGGTTGTTTTGCTTTAATTCAAGCATGGGCCTGTCTTTTGCTGTATTGCTCACCAGTGCACCGGGATGAACATTGCGTTCTGTTATTACCCCGTCAAACGGGGCGATAACTTTTAAATAGCCCAGCATTTCCTGTTCCATTTGCCAGTTTGCCATAGCTGCATTACTTAAAGAACTGTCTGCATCCATCCTTGATTTGAGCGTGGAAATATCTAACGGGGAAACAGCTCCCGGTGTTTTAGAAGCCTGTAATAAACGCAGGTAGCTTTCCCTGCTGATGGCATAGTCTGATTTTGCTTTTGCAAATTTTTCTTTTGCCTGCAATGATGCCTGAACCAATTCCGGCGCTTCAAGCGTCATTAATAACTGCCCCTGTGATACATGAGAACCAATATCCACCGGTACATTTTTTATATACCCGTTTACTTTAGGAAAAATGCTTACTTCCTGGTAGGCTGCCAGCTGTGCCGGCAATTGTATGGTAACGGCTATGCCTCCTTTTTCTATTGCTGCGGTTTGATAATGCGCACCGGCAGTTTGCTTTTCATCGTTTTGCATATTTTCTTCTTTTGAAGAACAGGCTGTAACGAATAAGCAAATAGCCATAAAACTTATTATTCTTTTCATAAAAATATTTTTATTGATTTTCCGCTTCCGGCAATAAGGAAGCTGATTTAAAAGATTTTTTTTGTTGTATCCAGCCATATACCAATGGCACAATAAATAAAGCGGCAAGCGTAGACGCAGCAAGGCCGCCAATTACGGCCCTGCCCAACGGGGCAGACTGGTCGCCTGTTTCGCCCAGGCCACTTGCCATAGGAATCATCCCGGCAATCATGGCCAGGCTTGTCATCAATATTGGCCGCAGCCGGATACTTGCTGCAACGGTTGCTGCCTTAAACGGGTTTTTATAATCCAATCGCAGATTTTCTGCATTGGTTACAATCAAAATTGCATTGGCAACAGATACGCCCACTGCCATAATAATCCCCATATACGATTGCAGGTTTAAGGTAGAGCCTGTTGCCAGCAACAATACTAATGAACCCAGCAGCACGGCAGGCACTGTTGCCAGCACAGAAACAGATAACCCGAACGATTGATAATTTGCCGCCAGCAATAATAATATTACAGCAACGGCTGCCAGCAAACCGGTTTGCAGTGAGCTTAATGTTTCAGTTAATAATGACGACATGCCCTTCATTTCTATTACTGTGCCTGCAGGCGGTTTGCCTGATGCGTCAATTGCATTTTGTACTGCCCTGGTGGCCGTTCCTAAATCTTTTTTATAAATATTGGCACTTACTGTTATAAATCTTCTCGGCCCGTTTCTGTCGTATTCGCCGGGCAACGTATCTACGGAAATTGTTGCCACATCTGAGAGAACAGGGCGAACCTGGTTTTTTACCAACGGGATGGATTGCAGCTGCTGAACTGAGTTCATAATATATTCGGGAACCTGTACCTGCACCTGGTAAGTGTAAGACACTCTTTTATCCAGCCACTGGTTTTTTTCTGTAAACCTGCTGGACGAAGTGGCATCGGTAATGCTTTTTGCCACATCATTCAACGTCAGTCCCATTTGCGCCAGCCTGAACCTGTCAATAGCAATGCTCATAACAGGAAAAGCCTGCGGCTGCGCAATTTGCACGTCACGCAGGTAATCTTTTTGCCTTAATGCATTCACCAGCTTATTGGCAAAAGATTTTATATCATCATAATTTTTTCCTGCCACTCTTACTTCAATAGGAGTGGCTGCACCCTGCGCCATTATTTTTTCGGTCAGCTCAATAGGTTCAAAAGACAATCTTAGCCGGGGATATTTTGAAAGAATGTTTTTCCTTAACCGGTCTTTTAATTCATCCATATTTGCCTTATATCCTTCTTTCAATTTTATTTGCATGATGGCTTCATGCGTGCCGCTGTTAAATACATACAAATTACTTGTTCCATAGCTGCTCGGCACAATGCCAACATAACCTGACGTAACTTCAACATTTCCGTTTACTGTGGAGTCTATGATTTTCAATACATCTTTTGCTGCACTTTCGGTTACCTCCAATCTTGTTCCGTCCGGTTCTTTCATTCTTAACTGAAGCTGGCCTGCATTACTTTTGGGCAACAGGTCTTTGCCAATTGCCATAAAGCAAACGCCTGCCAAAACCAACGCCAATAACAGGTATATACCAACTATCCATTTTCTTTTAGGCATCCATTTAGTTAGCTTATTTTCTAATCCTACTTTCAATTTTTGAAAGAGGCCATTTTCATTTTCATGTTCTTCATCCTGCTTTGTATGTTCGTTTACTTCTTTTATTTCCGTATCGTTCAAAGCTAATCCCGCATGTGCATGGAACGAGGTATGCTTGTATTGAAACATATCTTCTTTCAGCAGCCAAACAGACATAACCGGAACCAAAGTTTGCGATGCTATAAAAGAGATAATCATGGCAAATGCAATAGATAATGAAAGCGGGAGAAACATGGCTTTAGGCACACCGTTCATAACAAAAGAAGGGGCAAACACAGCAAGAATACACAGGAGGATTAATAACAGTGGAAATGAAATTTCTGAACAGGCATCAAGTATTGCCTGCTTTTTTGTTTTACCCATTTCAAGGTGCTGGTGTATGTTTTCTATGGTAACGGTTGCCTGGTCCACCAATATGCCTATTGCCAAGGCGAGCCCGCTCAGGGTCATAATATTGATGGTTTGGTCAAAGATTTTTAAAAACAATACCGCACTTAAAATAGCAATGGGAATGGTAATAATTACAACAAGGCTGCTGCGCCAGTCACGCAGGAACAGCAACACTACCAGTCCTGTTAATATCGCACCTAAAATGCCCTCCGTCATCAAACTTTTTGCGGCATTTATTACAAACACCGATTGGTCAAATTCATAATCCACCCTTACTTCATCGGGTAGCAAGCTTTGCATTTCGGGCAACCTTGCCCTTAAGTTTTGTACCACTTCCCAGGTAGATGCATCTGCTGTTTTTACCACAGGAATATAAATGGAACGCTTGCCGTTTACCAGGGCATAATCAACCGTTATATCTGCTGCGTCAGCCACTTTGGCCACATCACGAATAAATACTGCATTGTTGTCTTTTGTTTTGATGGATATATTTTCAAAATCTTCTACTTTATCTTCCAGCGAATTGAGATTTGTTACATACATAAGGCTGTCCACCCTTAAATTTCCCGAAGGGGTCATTATATTATTTTTTGCAACAGCATCTACCACTTCATCGGGCGAAATATTGTACGCTCTTAATTTGGACGGGTCAACATTTATAACCACCGACCTTGAATTGGCGCCAAAAGGCGGTGGTGCAGACAATCCCTGCGCCGAAGCAAACATTGGCCTGATACGGGTTACAGCTAAATCATAAATTTCTTTCAATGTTTTTGTTTTGCTGCTTAGCACCAATTCCCCAACCGGCAATGATGAAGCATCGAAACGGATTACCTGCGGGGGCAATGCACCCGGTGGAAAAAACTTCATAGCCCTGTTTACCTGCAAAGCCACTTCAGCAGAAGCTTCTGCCATGTTTGTGCTTTCATAAAAAGATAATTTGATTAACGTTAATCCCTGTATGTTTTTGCTCTCGATATTTTTTACTCCATTAATGTATAAAAACTGGTCCTGCATTCTTGTAGCGAAGAATCCTTCCATTTGCTGTGGCGACATTCCGCCATAAGATTCTATTACATAAATGGTGGGCAGGTTTAGCCGGGGAAATATATCAATGGAAATGGTTCTTATTGCCAATACCGAGAACAACATGAGACCTATAAACAAAACAAGGATTGTTACAGGCCTTTTTAAAGCTGTTCTTACCATAAAATTATTTTAGAGAATTAATAAATGCATCGAGCGTTCCGGCAGCGGCGGCTTTATTCAACATTGCCAAATACCGGCTGCCCAATGTTTCTATATAATCTGTTTGCGAACGGTACAACACAAAAGATGCATTGGTCAGGTCAATGAGGTTAATTAACCCCGCCTGGTATTGCGCTATTTTTTGGTTGTACACTTCCGTTGCAGATTGAAGCTGAACAGGCAGTTCTTTCAAATTGTTATCTGCTGTTTGCAGCTCATTATCGGCCTGCAGCAAGGCGTTGGCTAATGCAAGTTTTTGCTGCTGCCATTCAAAATCATTGGCCTGTGTTTGCATTTTGCTGATGGCCAGTTTGTCTTTTTTATGAACGGAATTAAACAGGTCGTAAGTAACAGCAATACCTGCCATATAATTAAGCCGCTGATAGCCCAACCCTGTTGATAACAATTTGTAATCGTCATTGTATTGAATGCTGGAACCTCTTGCCCATATGCTTCCTGCCAATAAAATTTTAGGCAAATAGCTTTTGCCAATCAGTTTTGCATTTGCAACGAGCGAGGCATTTTGCTTTGCATAATAATCGAGCAATGGGTGGTTTATGCTGTCAACGGAAGCGTTGTACGGTGCTGCATCAGGCCCGAACGGTTTTACAATAGAAGTATCGGCCTTAATGTTGGCTGCGCTTATTCCCGTCCAGTAGGCAAGCTGTTGTTTCAACGCATTAACGGTGCCTGCCGTTTGATTGAAGGTAATTTTTGCTTTTGACAGCTCCGTTTTAGATAATGCCGTATCAGAGCCTGTTTTTACGCCGCTTAAAGCAAGGGCATTAATAACGGTAAAAATATTTTCGTACCGGTTTAAGTTTTCGCTGTCTGCTTTTAACCTGTATTCATTTTTTAACAGGTTAAAATACAGTTTGCTTATTTCTATTTTCATTTGATACAGCAGTCTTTGCATATCGGCTTCCTGTACTTTTACGGCTGCCGCTGCATTGGTTATCCGGGCAGATTTTAAACCAAAATTTGCCAATTCATATTCGCTGTATATAACTGCAATATTACCTGTGGCTGTTTGATCGGTGTTGCCGTTTCGCACGCCTGCCGATACGGATGGATAAGCACCCATAGGTAAATAGGCGCCGGCAATAGAATTATCTGAGCCAATGTTTATTTGATCGTTCAATTTTAATTGGGGAAGAAAAGAATGTTTTGCATCTGTAACGGCAGCCTTATAACTGTTAATGGCGGCCTCTCTGCTCATCAGCAGGGGCACATGTTGCCGGGCAGCATCAACCAGTTCGCTTAGTAAATACGCCCTGGATTGTGCCTGTAAAAAAGTGGTCTGAAAAGATAAAATAATGATAAATGCAAAACACTTCCTTATGAAGAAAGTATTCATGGTTAATTTTTACTTTGTTTAAAATTGTTTGCGGAAAATTTTTAAACAAATGCAGGGGGCGCCCGGAGAGACTGGGTTAACAGAAAGACATTGAATAATGCTTCGCTTGAAAAAATATAAGAATAACTTTTTTCAATGTATTCAGCATTTACAGGAATAACAATTGCATTGCATGCTGGGGTGGCAGCGGGCTGAAACCGTTTGTTTAACTGGACGAATGAAATCTTTATTTTGCCCGGCTTTTGGGAATAGGTTAATCCTTTGTGTTTAGCATCGGAAAACACACCTGAAAAAGTAACCCGGGATTGTTGTTCTGCTACAAAGCTTGTAAGGTAAAAATTGTAAAGAAGCTGGACTGAAAAAAACGAAGCATACAACGCTACAAGCAATATCTTGTGTATGCAGGAATATTTTATAGTATGCAGTTTTTTCATTGCAACACTGCAAAGTAATATGATTAATTTAAAATAAAGAAGTTAAATAAATAATTACCGTCTTCCACTGTTTCGGCTGAGGGTGGAGAAGTGCATTTTCAGTGCTTCCTTTGCAATTATGGCTTACAAGCCAAGCTCAACCGCAGGATCCCAAAACAGTTTTTCAAAATCAACCACTTTATCGTCTTTCACTTTTACCTTTTCTTTTTTCAGCAATTCTTCCATCAAAGTGGGCGTACCGAAATGATTTTTACCTGACAGCATACCGTTCCTGTTTACTACCCTTTGTGCAGGTACTTTAGGCTTTGCCGCAAAAGAAGCGTTCATGGCCCAGCCCACCATCCTGGCAGATAATTTAGTGCCCAGGTAACTGGCAATGGCCCCGTAAGAAGTGACCCTGCCTTTGGGTATTTGCCTCACTACATCGTATACATCTTCAAAAAAAGAATAACCCGGGCCTTTGGGTTGTTCTTTGGCCGCCTCTTTTTTCCTGGCTGCTTTTTTTACAGGGATAGCTTTTGCCATTTTATAAAAGTTATTTTTCTGAAAAGGATTCCTCCTTGTTTTCTGTCTCCTTTAATATTTCCTGCAACTGCTTATCATGATCAGGAATAACAGCAGGCAGCGTAAACTTCAAATAAAATATTTTATTGCTTCCTGCAATGTCAAGGCTTTCGTAATGCGTTTTTATTTTTAATACTTCATTGTCCGTTTGTGTATAGGCATCATTGTAATCTTCAATACAGCGCAGGCCATACATTTCAATTACCCTTTTGGTAAACTTATACAAATCCGGTGAATCTGTTTTTAAATGAATAAGGCCGCCCGGTTTCAGAATCTGCTGATAACTCCTTAAAAAAACGGGATGTGTCAGCCGCTTCTTTGCTCTTGATGTTCTTAACTGCGGGTCAGGAAACGTGATCCATATTTCTTCCACTTCGCCGGCTGCAAAATAGTTGGGCAGCATACCTATTTGCGTACGCAAAAATGCGGCGTTATTGATTTTTTCATCCAGGCATTTTCTGGCGCCGATATAAATACGGTTCCCCTTTATATCAATGCCGATAAAATTTTTATCCCTGAAAAGCCCGGCAAGCCCTACCGTGTATTCCCCTTTGCCGCAGGCCAGTTCCAGCACCAGGGGATTGTTATTGCTAAAATGTTTGTGCCAGCCGCCCTGCATATTTTCAGGATACTCCAATACGTTTGAAAAATTTTTAATTGCTGCAAAGCGCACCAGTTTCTTCTGTCCCATGCAGGCAAATATATCCCGTTTGCCAGTAAACAAAAGGCTCCGCAATTTGTTAGGTTAAAATATTTCTGTTGCAATCAATATTGTTTTACTAAATTGCGGTTACCAAACGATTGCTAACTGCGAATTATCCCCATGCTCTCTCTACAGGAAATAAGGGACTTGCAAACCAGGATCAGCCTTCACAGCGATGAACAGGCCTATGCACAGTTGTACATTGCTTACATGCCTTATCTTTTAAAATTTGCCAATTCTATTCTTAAAAGCAGGGAGCTTGCTGAAGAAGTGGTGTCAGACGTTTTTATAAAGCTGTGGCAAAACAAGGCTGACATTAATAAAATTGACAATTTTAAATTATACCTGTACGTAAGCACAAAAAACACTGCCATTAATTATCTTTCAAGGCATTTCAGGAGGAACATTGTTTCGCTGGAAGAAATGTCGCTTAATACTACGCTCAGCCCCTATAACCCTGAACAATTGCTGATCACGTCTGAAGCAGTAAGAAAAATAAACGGGGAAATTCAAAAGCTGCCGCCCCGCTGCAGGCTCATTTTCAAACTGGTGAAAGAAGACCGCCTGCGCTACAACGAAATCGCCAGCCTGCTGAACATTTCCGTAAAAACGATTGACAGCCAGATGGCCATTGCATTAAAAAAGATAAGCGCAGCTATTAATTTCGACCTGAAAAAAGCGCATTTATAACAGGGCTGAAAAAATTTCAATTTCCTTTAGTAGATTTTTTCGTTTTTGGTGTCCCTGCTGTAAATGGAACATATTCCTGACCATATCTGGCAGTTAATAGCAAGAAAATTATCCGGCGAGGCTACCCCTGCTGAGTTGCATGAGCTGGATGAGCTGCTTCGCCAGTACCCTGATGCAGGCTATCCAAAAGAAATATTCCACGATTTGTGGCAAACAGATCCCACCCATGACAGGCAATATGCCGAAAACCGGTATAAAGAATTGGTGCAGCAAATAAAAAAAATGGGCATTGATGAGGGAAGGTTTACAGAGGGGGAACACTATATTAATAAAGAACCGGGCACAAGTAAAAGCTTTTATAAAAGGAACCGGGTGCTGGCTGTTTGTTCGCTTGCCGTTATCGTTGTCATTACAGCTGTTTACTTCATTGGCAGCAATGGTGCAACAGAGGAGCTGGCGGAAACCTCTGTTAAAAACCAGGTGAGCACAAAGAACGGCTCCAAAACAAGTTTGGTATTGCCCGATGGCACCAAAGTATGGCTGAATGCTGACAGCCGGCTTGATTATGATAAATCTTATGGTAACACGATAAGGGAAGTTTCGCTCGTGGGCGAGGCTTATTTTGACGTGGTAAAAAACCCGGCCCGGCCATTTGTGATCCATACCAATAAAATGGATATAAAAGTTCTTGGCACGGCCTTTAATGTAAAATGCTACCCGGGAGAAAAAACAACGGAAACAAGCCTTATCAGGGGCAGCATAGAGGTGACACTGAAAGACCGGCAGGAAAAAATAATGCTGAAGCCAAATGAAAAATTGGTACTGAACAATGATGATATAGCTGCCGGAAACAAAAAGAGTGCAGAGCCGGCAGTGGCACAAAACAATACAGATGAAAAGCCGATCATATCTGTGGGCCATCTTACTTTTTTGCCTGTAGATAGCACAGTGGTGGAAACTGCCTGGGTGCAAAACCGGCTTGTGTTCAGCAGCGAATCTTTTGAAGAAGTTGCCTTACAGATGGAGCGCTGGTACAATGTAAAGATTGAATTTGCTGACGAACCGCTGAAAAAGGAAAGGCTCACCGGGAATTTTGAAAAAGAAACAGTGATTGAAGCTTTTAATGCCCTGCAGCTTACCACGCCTTTTTCGTACAGCACCAAAGGAGATAAAATTATTTTAAAGAAAGAATACAAATAAATATGTAAAAAGCCAATGAAATTTAATACATCATAAAATAAATAATGGTTGCTTAAAACTAAAAGGGGAAATGCGCTAACATTTCCCCGGATAGATGCAGAAATAAAAACGAATGCTCCGGACAAGAGATACTGTTCCTATTCTTTTATCTACCAAAACGTAAAAATATGAAAAAAGCCAAACGAATGCTTGCTTTCTCTCATCGAAGAAGCATTTACAAACTGCTGCTGCTTATGAAATTTACTACCACTTTGCTGTTGTTTGCCACCCTGCATGTTTCGGCAAAATCCTTTTCACAGGACAGGATTACATTGAAGCTGCAATCGGCAGAACTGAAAACAGCGCTGCAACAAATTGAGAAAAAAAGCGCTTATCGTTTTTTGTACAACGATGACGTGATCTCTTCCCGCCGCAAGGTGAACATTGATGCCGACAATGCACTGGTTACTGATGTGCTGAACGGCATTTTGAACGAAACCACCCTCACCTACAAGGTGCTTGAAAATAACCTGGTGGTGATTACCCAAAAGACCCTGGTGGTGCAGGATACAAGGGTATCAGGAAAGGTGAGCGGGCCTGATGGACAGGGCATCCCCTCGGTAACGGTAAGGATTAAAAACTCCAATGTGGCCACTACCACTGATGCTGCCGGTAATTACTCCATCTCGGTGCCCGATGGCGCTACGCTGGTGTTTTCATCTGTAGGATATACCACAACAGAAATGCCGGTGAATGGCCGCACAGAACTGAATGTGGTATTGCAGATTGCTGCCAAGGATATTAATGAAGTGGTGGTGGTTGGGTATGGTACGCAGAGAAAGGTAGATATAACCAGTTCTATAGCGCAAATAAAAGGAGAAGAAATAGCCAAGCAATCGTCATTTAACCCGCTTAGCGCGTTACAGGGCAAAGTAGCTGGTGTGCAAATAACAAATGCCGGTGCTCCCGGTGCTGCCCCTCAGATCACTATTAGGGGTGTGGGTACTGTTTATGGAAGTACCAATCCTCTGTATGTGGTAGACGGAGTGTGGTTCGATGATATTAATTTTCTGAACAGTAATGATATTGAAAATATAAGCATATTAAAAGATGCTGCTGCCGAATCTATTTATGGTATACGGGCTGCTAATGGCGTTATTTTAGTCACCACAAAAAAAGGTCGGCAAAATGCCAGGGCAGTTACTAATTATAATGGCTATGTGGGCACACAGGTAGTAACCAATCAAATAAAAATGGTTGATGGCTCTGAATATGCAGAATTGATTAATGAAGTAGATGCTTTAGCCGGCGCCCCGGGTAGATATGCAGATCCTTCTGCTTTTGGAACTACAGATTGGTACCACCAGATCTTGAGAAGGGCTATGGTCAACAGCCACCAGGTATCAGTTACCGGCGGTGGCGATAAATCAAGCTACAATTTTTCATTGGGGTATTATCAGCAGGGAGGATTGGTAGAGAATAATGACTTTAAAAGATATACCGTTCATATTTTTAATGAACAGCAGCTGGCTCAATTTATAAAGGTGGGCGTAAACGTTACCGGAAGCATGAGCAAATCAAATGATGTACCCGGCAGCATTTTCTCTAATATATTTAATGCTGCCCCTATTGTGCCGGTTTATTATGCAGACGGAGCGTACGGCGATCCGGGCGATTTTAATATTGCTTCGGCCAACCTGAAAAACCCCCAGGTAGAACTTGATCTTTTCGATCAGCAGACGAAAACATGGAAACTAAACGGAAGTGTATATGCAGACCTTAAGTTTCTTAAAAATTTTACATTCCATACAAGTGCAGGAGGGGATTTTGAGCAAGCTGAAATTAATAACTACATTCCTTATTCTAATTACCTTTATATGCCTGTTGCATACAGGGCCACTCATAGCACTTTAACCAAAACCAGGAGGGAAAACAGGAACTGGATAATTGAAAATACCCTTACTTACGACAAGAGGTTTGGCGATCATTCTATAAAAGTTTTGGTTGGCCAGGGTGCCCAGGAATCCAGGTATTATAAATTAGTTGCTTCAGCATTTGACGTCCCCAGTAATTCCGAACTCCGGTATTTTTCATTGGGCACTGCATCAACACGTACTATAAGTGATTTTGACGAGAACGATAAACCTATACGTAATAGGGTAAATTCTTATTTCGGGAGGGTAAATTATTCTTTTCAGGATAAGTATTTGCTAACTGCATCATTAAGGGCCGATGGGTCTTCAGTCTTTAGTAATAATTGGGGCTATTTGCCTTCTGTGGGCCTGGGTTGGGTTATTTCAAAAGAAAAATTCATGCAAGACCAGCGATTGTTTGATAACCTGAAACTCAGGGGAAGCTGGGGAAAAATTGGAAACACAAATGTTCCTGCCCATCTTTCTGTATTAACTGTAGCCCAAACACCGGATCTTATTTATGTTGGCGGCGATGGCAGTACTGCCACAGGGGCCAGCATTAACTCTGTTGTAACGCCGTCTACTGACTGGGAACTTGGCGTAGGTACTGATATTGGAATCGAAGCATCATTACTTAACAATAAATTATACGCTGAAATTGATTGGTATAACCGTAAAACCCAGAATGCCATATTTGATATTCCTGTTTTGGGATCTGTAGGTACAAGCAGTGGGGCAATTATAGGTAACCAGGCTACTTTTCAAAATCAGGGTTTCGAATTCCTGGTTACATGGAAAGACAATATTAATAAAGACTGGAGTTACTCTATCAGCGCCAATGCAGGCTTAAACAAAAATAAAGTATTGAAAGTGGCTTCAGGCGGAACTCCTATTTACCAATATTTGGGAACAAGCGTTATTTCACGATCTGTGGTAGGAGAGCCAATAGGGCAATTTTATGGACGCCAGGTAATAGGCATTTTTCAATCTGCTGCAGATATTGCTAATTATAAAGACAGCAAAGGAGATGTGATACAACCCGATGCCAAGCCAGGTGATTTTAAATATCGGGATGTGAATGATGACGGGGCAATTGATGGTAAAGACAGGGTGATTCTGGGCAATCCGAATCCCAGGGCAATATTTGGCATAAATACTACTCTTACATATAGAAATTTTGACCTCACATTGGATCTTCAGGGGGTTAAAGGCATAGAAATTTATAATGGCAATTTTGCCCTTCGCTTTGGAAGCGAAAATTATACACAGGATTTTTACGATAACCGCTGGCATGGTGAAGGAACTTCCAATGTATATCCTTCAGTAGCCATTTCAGGAAATAACAGTGAAGTAAATTCTTTTTTTGTGGAAGACGGCAGTTATTTCAGGATAAGAAATGCACAATTAGGATATACAGTTTTTGGCAGTAACGGGGCAAAGCGTTACGGTATCTCAAAACTAAGGGTATATGTAAATGCTCAAAATCCTGTTACGTGGTTCCACTACAGGGGATTTACACCTGAAGTGCCGGCTGGTTCTCCCACAAAGCAAGGGATTGATCAACAGGTAAACCCATTGTATGCTACTTATAATTTTGGTGTAAACCTTACTTTCTAACGCTAAAAAATAATTATTATGACATTCAATATAAAAACAGCTTTCCTGCTTTTACTCCTTCCGGTCCTGATGGGATTAATAAGTTGCAAGAAAGATTTTATACATATTCCACCCGAAGGGGAACAATCTGCCGATACTACTAAGTTTTGGCAAACACAGGGAGACGCCACATTAGCAGTAAATGCGATGTATGCTAATTTACGCAGCTGGACTTTTGCGGCTTTTGCCCCAATGGCAGTTGAAAGCCTTGGTTCGGATGATGCCTCCACCGGCACAGAACCATCCGATGGTTCCTTCGCTTTTATGGATGTATTTGATAAATATACTGTTACCTCAACCAGCGACAGGATATATGACTTTTGGAGTGGCATGTACGGTGAGATCAATTATTGCAACCAGGTGCTGGACAATATTCCTGGTATTAATATGGATGCAACTTTGAAGGCACGATACCTGCTGGAGGCCAAATTTCTGAGGGCTTATTCATATTTCCGGCTTGTTCGTGCATTTGGCGATGTGCCTTTAAGATTACACGTTCCTAAAGACGCAAGTGAATATAATATTCCAAGAGCAGCCAAAGCAGATATTTGGGCGGCTATTGAGCAGGATTTGACAGATGCCGCCGGATTACCCCCTTCTTATTCCGGTGCAGATGTAGGGCGCATTACAAAGGGAGCAGCATTAGCGCTCCATGCAAAAGTAGCTATGTACCAGGGCAAATGGGCAGATGTAAAAAACTATACCGAGCAGGTAACTGGCCTTGGATATTCACTGTTTCCTAATTATCACCAGTTATTCAGAGTAGCAAACGAAAATTGCTCTGAATCAATTTTTGAAATTCAATGTGAATTAATTACCGGTAATGCTGCAGCGTCTAATTCGCAGTATTCTCAAATACAGGGGGTGAGGGGCATCCCTGATCTTGGATGGGGATACAATACTCCCACACAAAACCTGGTGGATGAATTTGAACCGGGAGATCCCCGTCTGGCATCAACTGTTATTCCCAGGGGTACTACTACTGCTGAAGGGGATATAATTGCCCCTACAGACCCTAACCCTATGTATAATTATAAATCTTATGTTCCGTTTAGTACAATTGTTTCAGGATTTAACCAGGGAGCGCAGCAAAACATAAGAGTAATCCGGTATGCAGACGTTTTGCTAATGAATGCTGAAGCAAATAATGAATTAGGTAATACTTCTGATGCACTGGCATCATTGAACGCAGTAAGAGCGAGGGCAAGGGGCGGCAACAATGCAGTTTTACCCAATATTACTATTACGGATCAATCAGCATTAAGAAATGCAATTTGGCATGAAAGGAGGGTGGAACTGGCCATGGAGTTTGATAGCAGGTATTTTGATGTAATCCGGCAGGGAAGAGCGGCTGAAGTATTTGGCCCATTGGGCTGGCATGCTAATAAAAATGAAGTTTGGCCCATTCCTGATAAAGAGATTTTAAACAGTGGCGGCATGTTAACGCAGAATCCGGGGTATAATTAATTCATAAAATTAAAAACTTTATTATGAAAAATATAATAGTTAAAAAAGGGTTGCTGTTATTTTTAACAAGCGGTATTTTGCTTACTGCCTGTTATAAAAAATTTGACCCAAAATCTTATCAGCCTTCATTTACCATTAATGGCTATACCTCGTCTACCGAAATAGGCGCGGGCCATTTGGTGGGTTATTGGGCTTTTGACGGCAGCTATGTTGACAGTATTTCAAATACAGAAGGAACCGGCATAGGCACCAGTTTTTCGGAGGGCTTTAAAGGGCAGGCTTTGCAGGGTGCACTAAACAGTTATGCATTATCGGCTCCAAGCGATGCCGTTAAAAACCTTCAAAGCTTTACTATTACAGAATGGGTAAAAACCCCTCCGCCTTCTACAGGTATCATTGATATTTTTACACTGTCAAACACAACACAATTTTGGGGCAATATTGAAGTGTTTTTTGAAAACGGAAGCGATAATACCAATGGTAAAATAAGGGTGCACATTTACCATAATGGCGGCGATCATACTTACGATAAGGTGAATACCCAACCCAATTTGTTTAATTCATGGGTAAACCTTTCTATTTCTTATGATGCAGCTTCTTCTGTTGTAACAGTATTTGTCAATGGCACAAAAATAAGCTCAGGCACTTTGGACGGCGTTTCGGGTCCATTAAGTTTTGCCGATGTTGGCAATCTTGTATTTGGCTGTCCGCAGTTTCAAACATCGCCGAGCCAAACTTCCGGATCAGGGCATCAAGACTGGGCAAGTTTTTTAACAGGACAAATAGACGAAGTAAGGGTTTATGATGTACCGCTGACAGAAAATGATTTGCAGGCATTAATAATCCTGCAGGGTAAAGGAAAATAACATTCATTTTGTCACTACTTAACTATTTAATTATGAAAAATAATTTTCTCATTTTATTAATCTCGCTGATAAGTTTTGCAATTTTCAGTTGCAAAAAGACTGATAGCGATACAGGCATTGCCGTAAATGCTTTAGTGCCTGCAATAACTACTACCGATGCAACTAACGTAACAGGCTCGGGCGCTACTGTTGGAGGTGATATAACAAGCGATGGCGGCTCTATTGTTACCGAATCGGGTATTTGTTATGGCGGGGATGCAAACCCGACAATAGAATCCCGTAAAATAGTTTTACATAAAATTTCCGGGCCTTTTTCAACCAATTTAACCGGGTTGGTGCCTGATTCTACCTATCACTACCGGGCTTATGCTATTAACAATAAGGGGATATCATACGGGGAAGATAAATCTTTTACCGTCCCGTTTGTATTACCGGCCGGCCGGCTGGCTTATTATGACATGAATGGCTCAAGCGATAACACCATTGATAATACCACCGGCACCAACACTGCCATTACATGGACTGATGGCGTCAACGGGCAGGCAGCACAGTTTAACGGAACCACTTCATTTATTTCTTATGCTACGGTAAATGGGTTTGAAAATGTTAGCTCAGGTTTTAGCATCAGCTTTTGGTTCAACACAACTGCTGCCATTACCGGGCCAATTATATCATTAAATAAAGATGGTTTCAGTTGGGAAAGCACCAAGCTGATCTTTGAAAGCGAAGGCAACTCAACAGCTACATTAATGAATGCCAAGCTGAATGCATTGGATGTTTCATGGTCAGAATTTGTGGGGGGTAATGGTTTTGCAAATGTGTTTGACGGGCAATGGCACCAAATTGCATTAACTTATGACGGGTTAAAAGTAACTTCATACTTAGATGGAGCAGCACATTATACAGTAAATACTACCATGCCGCTACCATTCGGGGATTTTGATTCCTTTACAATTGGGTCTGGTGGCTGGTTTGGCACCACCACTGTTTCTGCCTGCAAAATAGACCAGGTAGGGTTGTATAACGTGGTACTAAATGGATCACAAATTGCAGGATTGTATAGCCACCACTTATAATTTTTGTGGCATAGCAGCAAGGGGATAAGTGAAATATTTTTATTACGTAACTACTTTCATAACAAAAGGGCTGCCTTAAAGATCGAAATATAATCGGGGGAATACAATAAGCATTTGTGTGGCGGCAAAATTTCAAACCTTGCGATTAAAAGACATTTTTTGAGGCAGCCTTTGTTATTTCAACTATGTGCAATAAGGTATTTTATTATACGGGCATCGTCTTTGCAATCTTTATTTCAAGTTGCAGCAAAAGCGATAAGCCTGCACCCAATCCGCCTGATACCACCAATCCTTCCTCTTTTAACTTTACTGCCTTCAGGCTTAACGGGCAGTTTAATGGCTATACTTATTACAACATAAACCTTAAACCGGTATTCAAAGTTTCTTTTTCTGCACCGGTAAGCAGGAGCGCCGTTGCCAGCAGTTTTTCCCTTAAAAACAGTGCAGGCGCAAATGTAAACCTGGATGCATCTTATGAAAACGGCGACAGCACGGTGGTGGTGCAGCCCGGCAATACTTTATCATTTTTAGAAAAATATATTTTTTCTGTCAGCACCGCCTTAAAATCCGTATCCGGGAGCGGCCTTTTATCGGGCGTAACGGCAACTGTTTATACACAACTGGATTCTTCGCAAAAATTTTCTTCTATTACCGATGCTGAGCTGCTCACTAAAGTGCAGCAGCAAACTTTTAAATACTTCTGGGATTATGGGCATCCCGTAAGCGGCCTGGCAAGAGAGCGGAGCAATGGTGACGATAACACCGTAACTTCCGGCGGTTCCGGCTTTGGCATTATGGGCATACCCGTTGCCGTTAGCAGGGGCTTTATTACAAGAGACGAAGCATTAACGAGAATGCAAACCATCGTTTCATTTTTAAAAAATACTGCGCAAACATTTCATGGGGCCTTTCCCCACTGGCTTAACGGGAGCACAGGAGCGGTGATTCCTTTCAGCCAGGCAGATAACGGCGCTGACCTGGTAGAAACCTCTTATCTCATGGCGGGATTACTTGCAGCAAGGCAATATTTTAATAATGCCGGTGCTGCTGAAACAAACCTGAGGAATGACATTAATATTTTGTACAATAACGTGGAATGGGACTGGTTCCGCAATGCTGGCCAAAATGTGTTGTACTGGCACTGGAGCCCCAATTATAACTGGCAGATGAATTTGCCCATACGAGGCTGGAACGAATGCCTTATCACCTATATTCTTGCTGCTTCTTCCATCACACATAGTGTGCCCCTGCCTGTGTACAGCAACGGGTGGGCTGGGGGCAGCTCATTTGCCAATGGCAATACATATTATGGCTACACATTGCCGTTAGGCCCTGCGTATGGGGGACCGCTTTTCTTTTCACATTATTCTTTCCTGGGAATAAACCCAAACGGCCTGCAGGATATGTACGCCAATTATCAAACGCAAACCACCAACCATACACTTATCAATCATGCTTACTGTGTTGCCAATCCTGATAATTATTTTGGCTACAGTGCAGATTGCTGGGGACTTACGGCAAGCGATATACAAAACGGATATACAGCCAGCTCTCCTGCCAATGATGTAGGGGTGATAGCACCCACTGCTGCGCTGTCTTCATTTCCTTATACGCCGGCAGAATCTATGAAGGCGCTGAAATTCTTTTATTACATACTGGGCGATAAAATATGGCAGCAATATGGCTTTACCGATGCCTTTTCATTAAAAGACAGGTGGTTTGCCAATTCATTCCTCGCTATTGACCAGGGACCAATTATTATAATGATCGAAAATTACAGGACGGGATTGATATGGAACTTGTTGACAAGCTGTCCTGAAATACAAAATGGGATGAGAACTTTGGGTTTTACAGCACCGTATTTATAAAACGTTTAAGATTTAATCGTTTAAAGTTAAGGGTCATGCTTAAAAAAATTAATTGCCTGTTACTGCTGCTTTTTTTATATGCTGCTTCTTTTGCACAGCCGGTGAAAATAATGTCTTACAATATCCGCCTGGATGTTGCCTCTGATGGTGAAAACCGCTGGGATGCAAGAAAAGAAAAAGTAGCTACGCTGATGAACTACTATGAAGCAGACTTTATCGGTTGCCAGGAAGTGCAGCACCACCAGTTGCAATACCTGCTTTCACAATTAAAGCAATACGGCTACATCGGTGTTGGCCGGGATGATGGAAAAGAAGCCGGTGAATATTCCTGTATCTTTTATAACAGGGAAAAATTTGAACTGCTGCAGCAATCAACTTTTTGGCTCTCTGCCACGCCGGATACAGTTTCGATGGGATGGGATGCAGTCTGCCACAGGGTTTGCACTTACGGCCTGTTCAAAAACAGGCAGACAGGAAAATTGCTTTGGGCATTCAACACGCATTTTGATCACATGGGGGCAACAGCGAGAATTGAATCGGCAAAGCTGATAACGGCAAGGATTAAGCAACTGACAAAAGACAAAAACTATCCCGTTGTATTTACCGGCGATTTTAATTCAAAACCGGACGAAGCCCCGGCACAATATATGGCTGCTAATTTCTTCAACGCAAGGGCAATAAGCAAAGAAGCGCCTTATGGCCCCGCAGATACATGGGAAGCCTTTGCTTTTAATAAGAAACCGGACGGCTGCATTGATTACATTTTTGTTTCTGATAAATGGGTAGTGAAAAAATTTGCTACGCTTACGGATTCTTATGATATGAAATACCCGTCAGACCATTTCCCTATATTGGCAACAATCGAATTAAAAAAATAAATCCAACGATGCAGACAAAACCAGTTTTGAAGCGAATATTTTTATTCCCGCTATTTTATTTTTTTACCGGCGCAATGGTTTCATGCGGGCAGGTGGTGGCGCCGGCAAAGCAAAAAACTGTAACCGTAAAGAAACAGGTTTCCGACTCAGCCCTGCTGGATATGGTGCAAAAACAAACTATACAATATTTTACGGAAGGCGCAGAGCCGGTAAGCGGCATGGCAAGGGAACGCATCCATACAGACAATGATTATCCTCAAAAAGATCATAACATTGTAACAAGCGGTGGCAGCGGCTTTGGGGTAATGGCATTGCTGGTGGCAATAGAAAGAAAATTTATCCCGAGAGAAGAAGGAGTACAGCGTTTGGAAAAGATTGTTCATTTTCTTGAAACGGCTGACCGCTTTCATGGCGCCTGGCCGCACTGGTGGAATGGAGAGACCGGGAAAGTGAAACCATTCAGTAAATATGACGATGGGGGCGACCTGGTTGAAACGAGCTTTATGCTGCAGGGCCTGCTGTGTGTGCGGCAATATTTTAAAAACGGCAATGAAAAAGAAAAAGCACTGGCGGCAAGGATTGATAAATTATGGAAAGACGTGGAGTTTGACTGGTACAGGAACGGAGAGAATGTTTTGTTCTGGCACTGGAGCCCTGACTATGGCTGGAAAATGAACTTCAGGGTGAAGGGATACAATGAATGTTTAATCATGTACATACTGGCGGCGTCATCGCCAACACATGGCGTACCGGCAGAAGTGTACCATGAGGGTTGGGCACAGAATGGGCAACTGCACTCGCCGCATGTTGTTTTCGGCTACCCGTTGCAGTTATACTACCAGGCAAACCTTTCGCAGGGGGCGCCCTTATTCTGGTCTCATTACTCTTATCTCGGCCTGGACCCAAAAGGATTAAAAGACCGCTATACGGATTACTGGCAGGAAAATACCAGCCAGTCAATGATCAACTATACCTGGTGCGTAAACAATCCAAAAGGATACAGGGGCTATGGAAAAAATAACTGGGGGCTTACGGCCAGCTACTCTGTAAAATTTTATGCTGCCCATGCGCCAAACCAGGAAGATGACAGGGGCGTTATTTCTCCTACAGCTGCATTGTCTTCTTTTCCTTATACGCCGGAGCAATCAATGGCTGCATTAAAGCACTGGTATTACGATATGAATGAAAAACTGTGGGGCCCTTACGGTTTTTATGATGCATTTAGCGAAACCGATAATTGGTACCCGGAAAAATACCTGGCCATTGA
>JBEHYP010000005.1:0-82745 GCA_048498115.1 Bacteroidota bacterium
GCAAAATCAAACGCTTCTTTGGCAGCAATGTCAAGCACCTGCTGGCCCTGCTCGCCGCTGATGAATTCACCCTGGCTGTTCAGCAGCTTTAAAGCATTCCATTCTTTTGGATTATGGCTGGCCGTTAGTATGATGCCGCCGGCTGCTTTTTCAAATACCACGGCCATTTCCACTGTAGGTGTAGTACTATAGTCAAGGTCCACCACATCAAAGCCAAGCGCATTCAGTGTACTGGTCACAGCGTTTTTTACAATAGCGCCGCTGATTCTTCCATCCCTGCCTACTACTATCTTTTTATTGGAGCTGTTTTCTTTCAATAATAATGTGCCGTAAGCCGCAGTAAATTTCACTATATCCACGGGAGTAAGGTTATTTCCCGGCTTTCCGCCGATTGTACCACGTATACCGGATATACTTTTTATCAATGCCATTCCGTACCAGTTTTTTTCGGACGGCAAAGATAAAGCTTAAAATCCAGTTACGGGTTGGGAGTTTTAAGTCCATTTCACAGCATTAACCATAACCAGAAACTGCCAACTTTCAATCCAAAAGGGTACCTTTGCGCATTAAAAAATTATACGATTGTATGTGGCTCAATAATATTCTGGAAACGATAGGCAATACCCCGCTCATTAAATTAAATAAAGTAACAAGAGATTTTCCCTGCACCGTGCTGGCAAAAGTGGAATATTTTAATCCCGGCAACAGCATCAAAGATCGCATGGCGCTTAAGATGCTGGAAGTAGCAGAGCAGGAAGGGAAAATAAAGCCCGGCGGCACCATCATTGAAGGCACCAGCGGCAACACAGGCATGGGGCTGGCACTGGCCGCCTGCGTAAAAGGTTATAAATGTATTTTCACTACTACTGATAAACAGTCAAAAGAAAAAGCGGATATTTTAAAAGCAGTAGGCGCCGATGTAATTGTGTGCCCTACCAACGTGGAGCCGGAAGACCCCCGTTCTTATTATTCTGTAAGCAAAAGGCTGGCCACTGAAATTCCCAACAGCTGGTATGTGAACCAGTATGATAATCTTGCCAACCGTTTGGCGCATTACGAACAAACCGGCCCCGAAATTTGGGAGCAAACAGAAGGAAAAGTAACACACCTGGTGGTGGCTACCGGCACCGGCGGCACTATTGTAGGCACGGCAAAATATTTAAAAGAAAAAAATCCCAGCATTAAGATATGGGCCATTGACAGCTACGGCAGTTTATTAAAAAAATATTTTGATACCGGTGAGATTGACCAGGATGAAGTGTACCCTTATATCAGCGAAGGCTTTGGTGAAGATTTTGTGCCGAAGAATTATGACATGAGCGTGATAGATGAGTTTACTAAAGTAACCGATAAGGACGGCGCCATCATGGCAAGAAAGATTGCTAAAGAAGAAGGTATTTTTATCGGCTACAGCGCCGGCAGCTGTTTGCAGGGTGTATTTCAATGAAAAGACAAGGTGAAAAAAGAGGCTGTTGTGGTTTGTATTTTCCACGACCACGGCAGCCGGTATGTAGGCAAAATTTATAATGACCAGTGGATGATCGAAAGAGGGTTCCTGGAAATGAAAACATTCGGGGATATCATAAGCGGCAGGGGCAGCAAAAAACTATTGCTGGTGCAGCCAAATAATACTGTAGCCGAGGCAATAGACCTGATGAAGAAATATGATATTGAGAATATTCCCGTAATTGATAACGGGAAAAATGCAGGCGCTATATCTGAAGGCGGGCTGTTTGATAAAATACTGACCAATCCTTCTGTAACAAGCCAGCCTGTTGCTTCTGTGCTGGAAAAACCTTACCCCGAGGTGTCGTTTGATACGCCGGTGGAACGGTTAAGTGCTTATATCACCAAAGAAAACGGCGCTGTGCTCGGCAAAGATGACCTGGGCAATTTTCATATTGTAACCAAGTATGACATTATTCAAAGCCTTGCTAAATAACAAGTAAAAACTTCTGTGATGCAGGACTGTCCTGCATTATAAACAAACAGGCAGCATCACAACTGCCTGCTTGTTTTATCTAAAAATCGTAATTATACGCTGCTATATTATCGTATTTGCACTTTTTACAATCTCCGTACATCTCCGAATTAAAAGGTATTTTCAGTTAAAAAAAATAGGGCAGAAACGCTATTTGCTGTGAAAAAAATGTGAATAATCTTTGTGCCGAAGTTGATTGATAGCTGAACTATCAATCTTATCCAAAGAAATCCTAAACAAAAACCAAAACCATTTTATCCAATATCACTGAAAAGCAAAGAGATTAAAAATCCAGTATCAGTCAACTTCATTTTTTTCAGTCCTTCCCCTTGTAAAACACAAAAAAGGAATAATAAAACGAAAAAAGATATCATTCCTTGAAAAACCAGAAGATCTTATTGTTTAATCCTGTTCTTGCGAAAAACCAAAACCGAAATCCAATATTTATGTAAAAGCACAGTTCATTACCCTGTACCTTTTGCGGCATATTCCATGCAGCGGAAAACACAACGCTGTTACTTTCTTGAAAAGGAAGTACTTTTAAACCTCGAACTTATTTGGCAGTAACACCTGTCAATGAAAGCTCCCACACTTTGTGGGAGTTTTTATTATACGGTTATTCACAGTGTTTCTTTATTCAGAGCTGTTCAGGCAGCATAGTTTCAAAATCCGGCAATAATATTCCGCAAAGACGTTAGCCTCAGGTGTATTCAAATCTTTGCGTCTTTGGAGCCTGGCGGTAAAATGCAAACCGATATACTACCGCTATCAGGTATTCACTTTGTGTGAGTATTTCGAAAAAGGCCAAAGGTTATTATATGCATTTATCGTACCCGTCTGCAAGTATTAGCAGCAATTCACTTATTTAAAAGTTGGAATAGGGCTTAAAGGATGGCGGTGCGGCAGGATTTCACCACGTAGATTTACGATTGCACAGGCAATCTTATGAAACATTGTGCCGGCGGTATTTATAGCAGGTTTACCTCATTAAATGCAGGCAGCAAAAGCAGGAAAAAAGCCTTTCACCTGTTGCCCTGCATCGTTATTTTACGATTGCCGCGGTAATAATACCGGTACGAAAAAGGGGCGTTTCTGCTATTGTTGATAAACTGAAAGCTGTGGATATTTGTACCAGAAGTTGATTGATATAATTAATTATCAATCTATCCAACATCCTGACAAACCAGTAAGATTCCAATCCAAATCTTATAAAAAGCTGTTAGAAATCCAATATCAGTCAACTTCTATTTTCTTTGAAAGGTTGTAACTAAAAATATTTCAGGGCTTTTATCCTGCAATCCAAAACAAAGTATCCAATATCTCTGATAAAACCAGTCCTGAACCTCCGGCCAGCGTTTTATAACCATAAGCCGGGCAATAATATCCAATATCCCGTACATGCCTGAAAAGGTATGGCGGACTGAAAAACGACCCGACCAATATCCATTGCTGCCCTTTAGGGCAGCAGTTAAAAACCAAAAAACACTGAAACCAGGAATACCTTATTTCTGGAGAGGAAATTCCTCAAAAGCTAAAGCTCCCGCAACTCAATTGCGGGAGTTTTTTTATACAGCTATTTTGTGCCATATACTGGACATTTTCCAGATTATAGAAAATTCAATTTTCACATACCCGGCACCGTTATTATTCTTTAAAATTTTCCTGCAAAAAATTCAATTCAACAAAACCCTTTACAGGCAAGCATTCCGGGCTTTTTACCTGTGCTTTTTTATGCTGCATCGTATGTTTTTGTCTCTTTTTTTCATACTAAAATTTACCGATTGCCGTTATTAGATGCGATAAATATCCAAACATAAAAACAATGAATGACTTCCTGTGAAAACTAGAATTCAAATCCTAAGGAAAACACGAAAAACCAAATCCTAAACCAATGCTGCAAAGCATCGGTGGAAAGACCAGAAAAACCAAATCCAGGACTTATGCTCTAAAAAGCGATGATAGTCCAAGAAAAACCAAACACTGAAACCAGGAGTAAAATTATTTCTGGAGAGGAAAACCCCTCTTAAAAAAATTAAGGTCCCGGGCTGCCTTCAACAAGCAGCTCAAGCAAAGGCTTCCACAGGCAACTGTGGAAGTTTTTGTTTCTAGAAACAACCTGCCTGCTGCAATACAATCATACCCAAAGATGATGTATGTCATTTTACGGGCTAAGTGCAATATTTTTCTTTGTTGTAAATAAAAAGTGGAAGATGACCAGGGCCTTATTGATTTGCGGCGTACTTTCTTCATTGCTTTATACAGCCATGAATATTTTTATTCCACCCTTATTCCCGGGATATAATATTGCTTCACAAACAGTGAGCGAATTGTCTGCTGTTGGCGCCCCTACCCGGACATTATGGGTTTGGCTGGCAATGCTGTATGTTTTATTGTTTGCAGCTTTTGGATGGGGCGTGCGGCAATCAGCTGCCGGTGACCGCCGCCTGCTGATTGCCGGAAACTTGATATTGGTTTATGTACTGATCAACTTTTATTGGCCGCCTATGCACCTGCGTGGCAACACTCCCACCCTTACCGATGCACTGCATATTACCTGGGCAATGGCAGCATTGCTTTTTATGATATTAATTATGGGATTTGGCGCTGCTGCATTGGGAAAAACATTCCGTGCTTATACTATTGTAACTTTTGTGCTGTTTACCGTTTTTGGAACATTAACAGGCACGGAAGCACCGGGCATCCCTGATAACCTGCCTACGCCATGGATAGGCATCTGGGAACGTATCAATATCGCCTGCTTTATGCTTTGGGTAATAGTGTTTGCCGCTGCATTGCTGAAGAGGGAAAAAAATGGCAGGCTCACCTGACTCTTGGGTCTACTATCCTGTACAGCACATCAGACAGCATGTTTACCAGAATAAAAATGCAGCCGCTGAGCAATACCGAGCCCATTACGACAGGATAATCCAGTTTTTCCAGTGCATTTACCGTTAGCTTACCGATGCCCTGCCAGCCAAAAATGTATTCTACGAAGAAAGCCCCTGCCAGCAGTTCGGCAAACCAGCCGGTAATGGCAGTAATAACGGGATTGAGCGCATTGCGCAATGCATGCTTAAAAATAATTGCCCTGCTGCCCAGGCCTTTTGCACGGGCGGTGCGGATATAGTCCTGGCTCAAAATATCCAGCATGGAGCTGCGGGTGAGCTGCGTGATGATAGCAAGCGGGCGAATGCCCAGTGTGAATGCGGGAAGGATAAGGTTTTTAAGCGTAAGGTATTTTTCGCCGGTCACTTCATCAATGTCAAACCAACTGCCGGTAAGGTTCAGCCCGGTGTATGGGTGCAGCACTATTCCGAAAAGATAAGCAATGATGATGGCCGCAAAGAATGACGGCGCCGATATGCCGGCAATGCTTGCAAATACGGCAGATGTATCCAGCCAGGTGCCTTTTTTTACTGCAGCAATAACGCCAAGGAGTATCCCAAAAAAAGCGGCGAACAGCATGGCCGTAAATGCCAGCAGCAATGTGCCGGGCAGTGCTTCCAGCAGCATCCGGCCGGTATTTTTCTTTGTTTGATAGCTTTTGCGCAGGTAAGGTATTTTAAGGCCGAGCTTTGTATTGCTGCCAATGAAGATGCCTTCCAGCTCTTTTTTTTCAATGTCCTGCTTGCTGTGGATACAGAGCGGCGACACATCATTGAGGTAAAGAAGGAATTGTTTCCATTTGGGCTGGTCGAGGTAAAGGTCTTTGCGGATATTGTCCAGTGTTTTTTTATCGCCTGTTTGGCCTACTATCATTTTTGCCGGATCGCCAAAGCCCTGGAACATAAAGAAGACAAGCACCGTTATGCCCAACAGCACCGAGAGGGAGTAAAGGAATTTTTTGGCAAGATGGAGCAAATTGCTATTGAATATTTAAGATTGAATATTGACGACAGACAACCGACCACTGACCACCGATAACCGATTACTGACCACTGATCACCGGCCCCAAGTCAGCCCAACTATACTTACCCTGCACTACCGGGCCCTTCATCACGAATAAAGCCGGGTTGGCACGGGCGGCAGTTTTTATTGCTACCACATCCGTAGTGTACACCGGCAGGTTATAGTGGTTTGTTTCGTTGAAATATTTATTGGCATTGGCCGGGTCGGCTGTAACAATGTACAACGGGATGTTTTGTGCAGCGGCTTTTTTTACCACGGCAGCAAACTCACTGTTCCATTTTTCCGCGGCTGCTTCCTGCATGTTTTTTACGAAGAATAAGTAGTAAGCAGGTTTATTCAGCACCGTTTCTGTTGAGTCAGCACCATTGGCATCAGAGAGTGAAAAGTCGTTTATCAGCGGTACATTATTTTTTCCTTTTTCAATTAAAGTTTGTTTGCGGTCAACAAACGTCCAGGTGCTGTCGGGGAAGTCATTGACAAATTCTTTCTGCACACCGCTTTTTTCATAAATAAAGCTGTACGAGTATTTATCCGGTACCGCACCGGCAGGCATTTTACGCAATTCAAGAATGTTGTTGCCCTTTTTGTAAGGAAGGCAGTCTACCAGGGGCAGGTGTTTTATTACATGTACCTGCAACAGGACAGTAGCAATAAGCCCCAGTGCCACTATTACAAGGGGAATGCTGTTTGCGAATAATGGCCGGATGTATTTTTGCCCACGTATGAGCAGGAACACCAGCAGCAGCAGTATCACATCCTTGGTAAAGGTTTGTATGGGTGTTAAGGGAATACAGTCGCCAAAGCAGCCGCAGGCCCTTATTTTTCCGCTGAATAAAACATAGCTGGTTAAAAAAGTAAAGAAGAGCATGAGCAGCAGCAGTAAAGAAAGCGTGAGCTTTTTTCGCCAGCCAACCAGCAGGGCCACACCAAGCACTACTTCCAGTGTTATCATTACAAGGGAGAATAGAAAGGATTGCCCGTTGAGCCAGCTCATCAGCCCGGGCAGGTAACCATCTGCAGCCCATGCTTCAAAAAATTCCTGCATTTTGTAAGAAAGCCCCAGGGGATCAATGGCCTTTACGAGGCCGGAAAAGATGAAGAGGATGCCTACCAATATTCTTGCGGTGTTTACTGCTATTTTCATGGCGAAGGTTTGATGGTTTAAGGTTTAAGGTTTAAGGTTGGTACAGCCTGTATCAATGCAAATACTGCATAGTTGAGTATATCATAAAAGTTGGCGTCAATGCCTTCGCTGATGATGGTTTGCCCCTCATTTTTCAAGATGCTTTTTATACGCAGCAGCTTGGCAAGAATAAGGTCAACAAAGCTTTCCTGGCCCATCTCCCGCCATGCTTCGCCATAGTCGTGGTTCTTATCGAGCATCAGCTTTTTTGCTTCGGCTATTTTGGCATTGTATAATGTTTCCACTTGCTGCACCGGCAGGTCTTCAGGTTCTTCGGCAGGCAGGTCCAGTTGTATGAGGCCAATGACCGCATAGTTTAAAATGCCTTTGAATTCACTGGTGATGTCGTCCCCTATTTTTTGTACGCCGTTTTCCTGTACGGTGCGGATGCGTTTTGCTTTTATATAGATTTGGTCAACCACCGAAATGGTGCGGTACACCCGCCATGAAGTGCCGTAGTCTTTTGTTTTTTTGAGGAAGATGTCTTCGCATGACCGGACTGCTGTATCGTATTGTTCGTTTGTGTTCATCCCGCGTTTTACTTTGTTTTCTTACTGCACTAATTATTACGAATTACACTAATTAGTTTGGGATAATTGATGTAATTGTCTTTTTTAAATCAGAATAATTAAAAAGTTACTTTTGTTAATTGACAAATTTACTTGATTCTGCCTGATGTACACAATCAACTGCAAAGGAAAATTATTAGCAATAGATAAGCCGCTGGTGATGGGCATCATTAATGCCACGCCTGATTCTTTTTACGAGGGCCATCTTGGAAAAGGCGCTAACGGCATTGCCGCACTTGCCTCTGCTATGCTGGCGGATGGCGCTGCTATTTTAGATGTGGGCGGGCAAAGCACCCGGCCGGGCAGCAGCGTGGTAAGCGCCGATGAAGAATTGAAAAGAGTGCTGCCCGTAATTGAAGCCATTAAGGCAAGGCACCCCGAAGCGGTTGTTTCTGTTGATACGTATTACAGCGAAGTTGCTTTAAAGGCAGTGGAGGCCGGCGCCGCGATTGTAAATGATATCAGCGGCGGCGAGATGGATAAGGAGATGCTGCCCGCAGTGGCTTCATTAAACGTACCGTATATTGCCACCCATATACAGGGCACACCGCAAACGATGCAGCAGCACCCGCAGTATGATGATGTGACGAAAGAGGTGCTTGATTTTTTTATTAAGAAAATTGATGATTGCAAAAAGGCAGGTATAAAGGATGTATTTATTGACCCCGGCTTTGGTTTTGGCAAAACAGCACAGCATAATTTTCAATTGCTGAAAAACCTGGCCGTTTTTAAGATGCTTGACAGGCCGGTGCTGGCCGGGCTTTCACGCAAAGGCATTGTTTATAAAACGCTGGGCATTACTGCCGGCGAAGCGCTGAACGGCACTACCTGCCTTAATACAATCGCTTTGCTGAACGGTGCCAGTATTTTGAGGGTGCATGATGTGAGGGAGGCAAGGGAGGTGGTGCGGCTGGTGGAGGAGTGTAAGCTGTGAGCCGGGGAGCATTCTTTTTTTGAAGGTTTTTTTTGTTTGCAGGTACCGGTTGTTTGAGCACAGCTGCCTATTGTTTGACTGCAGAGGTTTATTGTTTGACTGCGGAGGTTCATTGTTGTCATGCAGGCTGTAATTACGGCAGTGTAAGGGTTCATTGTTTGAGTGCTGCTGCCCATTGTTTGAGAGTAATTGGTCATTGTTTGGCTGCGGAGGTTCATTGTTGTCATGCAGGCTGTAATTACGGCAGTGTAAGGGTTCATTGTTTGAGTGCGGATTTTCATTGTTTGAGAGAGTACGCTTTAATTTTCAGCTACTTGTAAAGTAAACCGGCCTGTATTGTTACCCTGTTGGCAGAAATGAAATTGAAGCTATAAAGTTTAATTGCAGCCAATGTTATTAATGACACGAAAGTTTTAAATATTGCATTATGCGCTTTACAAAGTTAATCCCGAATATTTTTTACGAAGAGATAAAAGACGGGCTGAACCTGTTTGTTGATTGCCTGGGGTTTGATGTTGGCTATAGTGATTTTGATTCGGAAGCGCCCTGCTGCATTGTTCAGCAAGATACGCTGGCTGTGTTCCTGTTTCAAAATAAAGAGTTTGCTGATAAAGACAGGCCGGAAATAAGGCTGCATACAGATAATATTGAAGAAGCGTATGCTAAAGTTTCACAGACACACCCACATTTTTTGCACCCCAATTTGAACAGGATAACATTGCGGCCCTGGGGCGCAAAGGAGTTTGCTATAAAAGATAACAGCAACGTTTGTGTTATTGTGCAGCAATGGTAATACCTGAATGGCAAGGCTTGTGTTTGTGTGCTGTGAGCGCAGGCGCAAGCCATAAATATATTAAAAAAAATTATAAAAAATTTCCCGGAATTTATATCTTAGCCCTTAACCATATAAACATTAACCAACTATAACCAACACACCCCATGAACATAAAAATAAAAGGCCTGAAGCTGCACGTAAACAGCAGCAGGGAAATGTATATTATAATGAAAGCCATCCTTAAGAGGGAAAATAAGGTTGACCGCAACCGTGAGCACCTGTGGACCATCAGCCTGAACAGTGCCAATAAAATACTGAATATTGAGCTGGTAAGCATGGGCAGTGTTAACAGCACAGTAACAGAGCCGATGGAGGTTTTCAGCATTCCCCTGCAAAAGCGTGCAGTATTATTGGTGCTGGTACACAACCACCCGTCAGAAACGATGAAGCCCTCTGCAGCCGATAAAGACGTTACCGACCGGCTGATACAATGCGGCCTTATGCTGCACGTGCCGGTGTATGACCATATAATAATAGGCAAAGACACTTATTACAGCTTTAGGGAAAGCGGCCTGATGGAGGAGTTGGAAAAAAGCACCAAGTATGTGCCTTCTTTTATTTTAAAAGAAAGAGTACAAAAACAGGTGGAAGAAGCAGTAAAGCTCGGAAAAGAAGAAACCAAAATTTCACTGGCACAGGCGATGATAAAGAGTGGCGAGCCGGTTAAAAAAATAATGGAGTATACAGGGCTTAGCAGAAAGGCGATTGGGGAGTTGAAGTGATTGTTCTGATGTAGTGATGATGACCGTACAGAGTAATTTTTTGTTTTTGACGGTAGCGCTTTTGCACGTGATATTTATCAAAATCTCCCTTAGAAATAAGTAATAGCATAATTACAAAAATGTACTTTAATATATTAAAAAATTATAAACAACCATTATATGGATATTATTATTAAATCTCAGCTAACTGAATTTTCTCAAGAGTTTGATTATTTAGAATTACCAGTTGACCAACAATTCGAAAGGTTCTGTAACTATTCAGTGTTTTCACGTGAGTATGGAAATGAGCCTCTTGAATCTTATGAAATTGAACAGTCAACTTTAGGGAATACACACGATAACGGCCTTGATGGGATTGCAATTATCGTCAACGGAAAGTTAATTTACACAGAAGAAGAAGTATCGGACTTAGTTAAACAAAATGGATATTTAAATGTGACATTTTGTTTTCTTCAAGCAAAGACCTCTACTAGCTTCACAGCAGAAGAAATTGGTACATTTCTTTTCGGTGTAAAAGATATTTTTTCTGATTTAAATGAACCTATCCTACACCCCAATTGGAATAAAGAAGTTACCCATTATCATGAATTAATTTTACATATATACTCATTTGGCTCTAAGATGACAAATGGCTTACCTAAATTAAAATTATTCTACGTAACAACGGGTAAATGGCAAGAGCAGAATATTGACGCTAAAGGTCGATTCGAGCGAGATAAAAGAGAATTAGAAAAAACGGAATTATTTTTATCAGTCTCCTATGACACTATTGATTCTAAGGCTATTCAAAAGTTATATACACAAACAAAAAACAAAGTGTCAGCTGACATTAAACTGATAAACAAAATAACCCTCCCTGAAATAAAAGGTGTTGGCGAAGCGTATTATGGACTTGTACCATTTTCAGAATTCAAAAAAATTATAGTCGATGATGATGGCTATCTTAAAAACGTATTTTACGATAATGTTAGAGCATTTCAGGGTCTTAATTCAGTAAACAGAAATATAGACAAAACAATAAAGGATAAAAAAATGCAAATGTTTCCATTATTAAACAATGGAGTAACTGTAATTGCGAAAGAAATAACTCCTGCTGGTAATAATTTTAATCTTAAAGATTATCAAATAGTGAATGGCTGTCAAACTAGTCATGTACTTTATAGTAACATTAAAACAGAAGGTATTGACTCTATGTACATTCCTATAAGAGTTATTGAGTCTATTGATGACGATGTAAAAAATCAAATAATTATAGCTACCAATAGTCAAACTGAAGTTAAAAGAGAACAACTGATAGCCTTAAGCGAATTCCAAAAAGAGCTAGAAAAATATTATGCAGCAATGACAGGAACTGGGAAACTGTATTATGAAAGGCAATCAAAGCAATATGCCGGTGATAGTACTGTTCCCAAAAACAGGATCATATCAATCCCAGTGCAAATAATATCATTTACCTCAATGTTTTTAGAAGAACCACATAATGTTAGAGGATACTACAGTAAAATATTGGAAAATGTGGAAAAAGTCGGGAAATACATATTTTCTCATGATCACAAACTTGCCTCATATTATACTAGCGCACTTGCATACTCAAGATTAGAGGAACTATTTAGAAAAGGCTTACTGGATGTTAGTTTTAGAAAAGCCAAGCATCACTTACTGCTTACTTTTCGATTAATTGCTGAAGAAAGAAATAGACCAAGTTTAAATTCGAATTCTATTGAACAATATTGTGACATACTGAACAAAAAACTACTTGACAACAAAAAATGTCTTGCAATCTTTAAGAGTGCATGTGAGACAATTTTAGAAACAACCCCTAACAAGCAACTATTTGATAGGCATATTAATTCTCTATTAACGAAAAACATAGCTAGCAGGTTAGGCAAATACGTTAATCTCGGTATAAAAACAAGAGATAAATACTAAACCACGTAGAACAAAAGTTTGCTACAAGTTTGATGAACGGAATAACAATCAGCAGTTGCATTACTACCAGCTATATCGAGCATGACCAAATTCTATTTGGTTTTTAATTGCTAGTTTCAGCATCAGTTTTTTAATCAGCAGTTGTTCCGAACTGAACATTCAACGAATACCAGCACAACAGCAAGCCCTGTCCGTTTTTTTGCAAGTCTAATGGACAGTTCGTAAAACTTGTGAGGCTATAAAAGGAAAGACTCGCTAAAAAGCGAGCCTTAAATTCTTAAACTTGGTTACGTTGCCCGAGAGCAAGAGGCTTGACCAAGCATCACGACACAAATATATCACTATTTTGACAAAACCTCTAATGAGATTCGCAAACTTTAGGAATTATTTTTCTTCCTCCATTTGGCGCAAGGGTGACAACAAAAGCGTTTACTTGGCGCAAGCGTCCGCTTGTGCCTTTCGCACTCATCCACTTAACATTCATCCAGCTTTATGATACCATTGTTTTTTGTATACTTAAAAGGCACAAGCGGACGCTTGCGCCAAAAGATGGTTACCTTTCACGACCATCTTTTCAAATTGGCAGCTAAAAATAAAGTATCTATTTTTGGAAACTTGCATTATCTTTGCAAAAATGCTTTTAATTGCAATACTTTCAGACAAGGTTTTTAGAAGAAGCAGATAAATTTATTGCAGGTCTTGACCCCAAAGCTGCAAGGAAAATCTTTTATAACATTGACCTTGCCGAACAAAGTAATGACCCGAAACTTTTCAAGAAACTACAAAAAGACATTTGGGAGTTTAGAACAAAGTTTGGTGGTGTACAAATTAGGCTTCTTGCATTCTGGGACAAAGAAAAGGAAACCGAAACATTAGTTTTTGCAACACACGGTTTCATTAAAAAGGTTGACAAAGTTCCTGCAAACGAAATTGAAAGGGCAATTAACATCCGGAAAAAATATTTTGAAAGCAAACTTAAAAAATAACATTATGGCAAAGACAGCAATGAAATCATATTCACTTGCCGAAATGAAAGATAAATACATCGGCAAAAAAGGTACAAAAGGCAGAGACCAATATGAATACGAACTTCGTATGGACGTTTTAGGCCGAATGATAAAAACTGCAAGACAGGAACGCAAATTGACACAAGAGCAATTAGGAGAACTTGTTGGTGTGCAAAAAGCCCAAATTTCAAAATTAGAAAGTAGTGCAAATAGTGCGACAATTGACACTGTACTAAAGGTTTTCAAAGCATTAAAAGCGGACATACACTTTAATGTGACAATTGAGAAACAATATTTGCAACTCGTTTGACAATAAGGCGAACGCACCAACAAAAGTATTTGCAAGAGAAGGGTTGTGGACAATGTAACATCGGCTATATGCGTCTTGTCCTGAATAGGTTGACTAAAATCAACTATTTTTTACCAGTTCGTTTTTCAATTCGCTTCCTCTTAGCGACCCAGCTCAAAAAAGTTTTAACTGTTGAAGTTCTACGCCCGATAGAAGCGGAAAGCCCTGTTTGTGCGGATGCCGCTTGTGGGCGGCACAGGCTTGCAGCGAATAGCGGGACTGAAGACGAACAAAGAAATAATGCCTGCGTACAAAAGCTATTACCAATAAAAATAAGCGTCCCATCCACAGAGGCGCTTATTCATATCATTTCGTCAATACTTATTTCAGAGGGTTTGTTGCTATGAAACAAAAAGTAAATTTCCCAATTTGGTAACTTTTCTTTACTTTTGATAAAATAACAAGAGTGAGGGTAATTGCCAAAAAGATACTCAGGGAATTTTGGGAAAAGCACAATGATTGTGAGCAACAATTAAAAGCATGGTACCAGGAGGCCTCAAAAGCTGAATGGACAAGCCCAAATGAAATAAAACCTGAGTACCCTAGTGCAAGTATTATTGGCAACGACAGGGTTGTTTTCAATATAAAAGGAAACACTTACCGGCTTATTGTTAAGATAAATTTTGATTATCAAATGGTTTGGATCCGGTTTATCGGGACACATGCCGAATATGATAAAGTAAACGCAAAAACAATTTAACATGAACATTAAGCCTATAAAGACGAAGAAAGATTATGAGCAGGCGATGCTTCGCCTTGAAGACCTGTTTGATGCAAAGAAGGGAACACCCAAGGGTGATGAATTAGAAATACTGAGCTTGTTAATTGAAAAATATGAGGATGAAAAATTCCCCATTGACCTGCCCGACCCAATTGAAGCGATAAAATTCCGTATGGAGCAATCAGGCTTGACTCAAACTGACTTAGCCAGTATTGTGGGACAAAAAAGCAGGGCCAGCGAAATTTTAAACCGAAAGCGAAAACTTTCATTAGACATGATCCGGCAACTTCACAAAAAATGGCATATTCCGACTGAAGTATTAGTACAAGCGTACTAATGCACTATGCAAAAAATCAAATAAACCCTCAACCTTTTCAGGAAGGCCAATAATGAATAAGCGCCCCGTAATTGGGGCGCTTATTACTATCATTTCATTAATACTTATTTTTTCTTCGCAGCAGTGTCATGCAGCTTTTCTACTTTCTGGATGGAGTCCATCATGTGCTTGCGCTGGGCTTCCTGCTCTTTGCGTTTGGCATCTGCTTCTGCCTTGGCCTGCTCTTCGGTAAGCACATCGCTTATTTCCACTTCAAACAACAGGTTGGCATTGGGCTTAATTTCAGGTTCGCTGCCACGGGAGCCGTAGGCAAGGCCTGAAGGAATGTACAAAACCGCCCTGGAGCCTTTTTTCAGCAATGACAGGCCATCGATCCAGCCGGGGATAACGCCCCTTCCTTTGAGGGAAACGGGATAGGCTTCGGTGTGGCCAAATTTAGGATCGGTATTGGAGTCAAATACTTTTCCATCTTCCAGCGATTTACCGGTATAGAATACTTTCAGCACTTTGGAAGTATCCACCACATCGCCTTCGCCGGGTGCTATCACCTGCACATAGGTGCCTTTGGGCGCTTTGGTGGCCTGTATTTTATTTTTGGCCAGGTAGTCAGCAATAGCTTTGTCGTCTTTTTTTGCCTGGTCTATCGCTTTAACAGAGTCTTTGGCTTTTGCAATTTCCATCTGCGCTTTGTAAGCGCTGTCGGCCGCTGTTCTTGTTTCATATATTTCCACCACTTTGTAGTGGGCAATGATGTAGCCTCCTTTTTTCATAAAGGGCGGTGTGCCGCCGCGTTTCATGATGCTGTCGGTAAGCTGCTTTATTACCAGACTATCGCCTTTGCGCACCTGGCTGAATATTTTATAGTATACAGGAGGGATAGCATTTGAATCCAGCGCCACCAGTTGGTTGGCAAAGTCTTTTGAGCTGAAAAGCGCCGTGTCTTTGTTATTGCCTTTGTAAGCCTGGTCAAAGGCAATTTCAAAATACCAGCCGGGCTTTACCGCTTTGCCTTTGCCATCGCTGATGATTTTATATTCAATACCGTCCGTAGTTTTTTTAAAGGGCGGCGTGCAGGCTGCCAGCAATACCACTACGGCCGCTGCTGCAAAAAAGGATTGTTTCATCGTGTTTGTTTTGTATTTAAAATTCATAATTGCTTAATTGGTCTTTGTTTTCCTTCATGGCTTTGATGAAGAGTTTTACCACTTCGTCCAGCGGTTCTGTATTGTGCCCGCCGGCCGCATTGAAGTGCCCGCCGCCGTTGAAGTATTTCCTGGCAAAAGTGTTTACATCAAAGCCATCCTTGCTGCGGAAAGAGCTTTTGCGCTCTTCTCCCCTGTCAATAAAGAGTGCAGCCAGTTTGATACCTTTTATGCTTAAAGGATAGTTGACGAGGCCTTCCGTATCGCCGGTGTTGATGCCGTATTTGATAAGGTCGCTTTGGGGAATGGCAATAAGCGCCGTGTTGTATTCGTAGAATATCTCCAGCCTGTTCATGAGCATGTTGCCGATGAAGCGGAAACGGTTTTCTAAAAAGTTATCGTAAATGTTTTCGTGTATCCTGCCATGCTCAAGCCCCTTGGTTTTTAAGTCGGCCACCATGCTGTGCACAGAGGCCGTGGTGGCAGGAAAGCGGAAGGAGCCGGTGTCCGTCATCACGCCGGTATACAGGCATTCGGCAACGGCTATGTTTATTTTGTCATCGTGGCCGCTGCCTTTGATGAAGTCGTACACCATTTCGCAGGTGCTGCTTTTGGAGGTATCGCTGGCGCCATAGGTAAATTTTTCTTCCTGCGGCTCCTGGTGATGGTCGATTAGGATACGGGTGCCTTTTGCATTGTTCAGTTTCTCTTCCATTTTTTTGGTGCGGCTGAGCGTATTAAAGTCGAGGCAAAAGATCCAGTCGGCTTCTTCGATCAGCCTGTCTGCAATGGCAGTATGCCGTTCGTAGTCCAGCACCTGTTTGGCGCCGGGAAGCCAGTTTAAAAATTCGGCCCAGTTGGTGGGCGATATCACTTTTGCCTCGTGGCCAAATTGTATTAAAAAGTGATACAACCCAAGCGTGGAGCCCATGGCATCGCCGTCAGGCTTCTGGTGCATGGTGATCACCACTTTTTTGGGAGTGGCAAGCAGGGGGTATATTTCGCTTAACGGCTGCATAAAAGAGGCGCAAAAGTAATAGTTATGCCGCTGTAAGCAATAAATAATTGCAAGAACTTTTGCTGCGGCACGGCAAAGGCGGTTGTTAACAGCAGTTTTTACCAATGAATAACAAAAACAACTATCTGAAAAGGGAAAACCATCTATATTTGCGGCTCAAAAAACGATATTATGGGCAACAGGACATTTACGATGATTAAACCGGACGCTACAGAAAAAGGACATACCGGTGCTATTTTAGAAAAGATTAATGCGGCTGGTTTTCGTATAGCGGCCATCAAAATGCTGCATTTGTCTGCAGAAAAAGCAGGCGAGTTTTATGCAGTGCATAAAGAAAGGCCTTTTTACGGGGAACTGGTAGAGTTTATGAGCCGCGGGCCTATTACCGCTGCTATTTTGGAAAAAGAGAATGCAGTGGAAGATTTCAGGAAGCTGATAGGCGCCACCAACCCTGCACAGGCAGCGGAAGGCACCATCCGTAAGTTATATGCTGCTTCTGTTGGTGAGAATGCCATTCACGGGAGTGACAGCGATGAGAATGCAGCTATTGAAGGGGATTTTTTCTTCAGCAAACTGGAGCAGTTTTAATTGAAAGCATTTATGATAATGAAGCCCCGGTGAATGCCGGGGCTTTTTTATTGGGATTATTTACTCTGCGGCCACTGCGCCTCTGCGGGCCAGCAAAGTAATTACACGCAGAGGTAAAGAGGGCGCAGAGGAATACACAGCAAGTGCTCATTTTTGCTGTGAAGAGCATGTACAATTAACCTGATACCTTATCTTCGCTTGCCAAAAAATAAGGAGAACATGTTTCCAAAAACCAACCCCACCACCACCCCGGCCTGGGCAGCATTGCAGCAGCATTTTAATGAAACGAAAGCTGTGCAGATAAAGGATTTGTTTGCTGCAGATGCCAACCGCTTTGATAATTTTTCCATCAATACCGGCGATATTGTTTTTGATTATTCAAAAAACCGCATTACCGATAAAACCATTTCGCTGCTGATATTGCTTGCCAATGAATGCGGCCTGCCTGCCGCTGTTAAAGCTATGTTTGAGGGAGAAAAGATAAATGCTACTGAAGGGCGTGCCGTATTGCACACTGCTTTAAGGAATTTTTCCGGCAAGCCGGTACTGAACGATGGCAAAGACGTGATGCCCGAGGTGAAAGCAGTGCAGCAGCAAATGAAAGATTTTTGCAGTAAAATACACAGCGGCGAATGGAAAGGCTATACAGGCAAAAAGATAAAATACATTGTGAATATCGGTATCGGCGGCAGCGACCTTGGCCCCGTGATGGTAACCGAAGCATTGAAACCTTACTGGGTAGACGGCATACAGATTTATTTTGTGAGCAATGTGGATGGTACGCATATAGTGGAAACATTGAAGAAGGTAACGCCGGATGAAACATTGTTTTTAATCGCTTCCAAAACATTTACCACACAGGAAACCATGACCAATGCACATACGGCAAGGAATTGGTTTTTGAAAACAGCCAAAGAAGAAACTTATATCGCCAAACATTTTGCCGCACTCAGCACCAATGAAAAAGAAGTGGTGAAGTTTGGTATTGCAGCAGAGAACATGTTTGTGTTTTGGGACTGGGTGGGCGGCCGATACAGCTTGTGGAGCGCTATTGGTTTGTCTATTGCGCTCACAATTGGCTATGACAATTTTGAAACATTACTGAAGGGTGCTTACGAAACGGATACACATTTCAGTAGCGCCCCGTTTGAAAAAAATATCCCTGTGCTGATGGCATTAATAGGGATATGGTACACTAATTTTTTCAGTGCCGCCACAGAAGCGATCTTACCTTATGACCAGTATCTGCACCGCTTTGCCGCTTATTTTCAGCAGGGCAATATGGAGAGCAACGGCAAGTATGTGGACAGGAACGGCGATAAAGTAAGCTACAGTACCGGGCCGGTGATTTGGGGCGAACCGGGTACCAACGGGCAGCATGCTTTTTACCAATTGATACACCAGGGCACACAAATAATCCCCTGCGATTTTATTGCGCCCGCCATCAGCCACAATCCCACAGGCGACCATCATCAAAAGTTGCTGAGCAATTTTTTTGCACAAACAGAAGCGTTGATGAATGGCACAACCAATGATAATCCTTACAGGGTATTTGAGGGCAACAGGCCCACCAATTCTTTTCTTGTTAACAAGATAACGCCGTTCACACTCGGCCAGTTGATTGCTTTATATGAGCATAAAATTTTTGTGCAGGGTGTTATCTGGAATATTTACAGTTTTGACCAGTGGGGCGTTGAGCTAGGAAAAGTATTGGCGAATAAAATTTTGCCGGAGTTAGAGAATGATGAGGTAGTGCAAACGCATGATAGTTCTACGAATGGATTGATCAATGAGTACAAGAAGATGAGGAGGGAAGTTTAATAAAAGGGGAATGCATTATTAAAACACTTTTTCTTTTAAAATATGGGATAAAAGTTAAAATTCCAACCGACCACCAAGCCGGAAACTATTAGCGACAATTTTCATAGAACTTTTAGATCATAGACACTATTAATCATTTTATTTATAGAAAACCATATTTTCAAAATTTTCATGAAAGCATTTTTAAACTTTATATTTCTATTTTTCTTAGTCTCCTCTAATAAAGCCCAAGTCTCAGTAGGAAGATATGCTGATACCGGATATTATTTTCACCCATCTGCTTCATCTTATATATATACAAATAAAGAGTTAATCCAGGTGTCTGCAAACCGTTACCAGTTGACGATAGCAAACATAGGTAATACATTTCAGTTCGATATTGACGGCAATAACAATCTGATAAACTGGTCTACATCTGGCTCTATTCCTGTTTATCCTGCCAGTGATTTTATGACACTTGATAATCCTGGCAATTTTTCTTTTAACTCCTCTTTTTTACCAGGCACTGTTCCTTATATCCAGAACATTTATAATAATCGGTATGACCCTGTTACCAAAACATTCTATTTACACTATGGGTGGGGGGGTGGAAGTACTGATCAGATAGGTTATTCCAGGCAGGTGTATGAGAAATTAGTATATACTCCAGCACCTGAAATTTATAGTGTAGAACCTCTGACAGCCACGCCATTAACGGAGGTAACAGTCAAGGGTAAAGGTTTTTCATACATTAACAATTCCATTTCTTACAGTGTTTCATTTGGAGGAGCATATGCTGACTCAATAGTAATTGTTTCAGATAGTATTATTAAAGCCTGGGTAGGATACGGAGCAAGCGGCAACGTGTCTGTGGTTAATTATTCTGGTATTTACAGTGCAGGTTCTTTTCCGGGATTTGTGTATGTTGCAAGACCACAACCTGAATCCGCACCTTGGCAATATGTTGGCACACCTGGTTTTTCCAATGGCCGGAGTTATGCAGTAAATGCTGCAATTGATGGCAATAATATTCCTTATGTAGCTTTTATTGATTCGGCTGATAGAAAAGCCAGGGTAGTCAAATACGAAAATAATAACTGGATAAATGTTGGCCCAGAAGTATCTGACGGGAAATGTAGTTTAGCAAAAATAATTATTGATACTGCCAATAACCCAATTGTGGCTTTCGCCGATTCAACAATTGCAGGACAGTTACGGGTAAAAAAATATAATGGAAGCAGTTGGGCCGATATGGCTTTGCCTTATGCAAAAGGATATTTTTGCTTGGCAGCAGGTAAGCAAAACAAATTTTACCTGTCCTACAATGAAACTGATACAATTAACTTGTATTTTTTTGATGGGCAAAACTGGAATTTTTCTGCTACTACAGGCCGAACGATGCCATCGGAAAATGTTTCACTCAGTGAGATAAGTATGGCAATAGATAAAAATAATATACCTTATATTCTGTATATGGATACGTCCATTGAGATGAACGTTACTCATGTCCGTGCGTCAGTAATCAAAGCTTCAGGTGCATCGTGGATGCAGGTTGGGATTCCTTCTTTTACAACCGGAAGTGACATGTATTTTCCATCAATTAGTGTAGATAAAAATAATATTCCGACAGCTCTTTTCCAAGACGATGATGGGTTTGAAAGATTGGGTACGTACAAATTTGAAGATGGCACCTGGAATCCTTCAGGCAGAAGATTTTTTTCAGAAAGTCGATCACAATACCCCTCATTTGCCGTAGACAGCGCTAATAAGACTATTGTTGTATTTATTGATCTGGCCTATAAAAGAGGCACAGTAATGACGTTAAATGATTTGACTGGCATGTGGGATACCATTGGTAACAGAGGTTTTCTGCCATGTACTTCTCTTGAAGAAAAAGCGTTATTGATTGATAAGAATAATAATGCGCTTATTGCCTTTGCCGATGAATCTCAAAATGGGAAAGTAAGTGTCATGAAATTAGTGAAAGACTTTATATGGGTTGGGGGTACAAGTACAGCATGGGAAAACCCTGCTAACTGGAACACAGGTATTGTTCCTTCGCTTACTTCTAATGTATTTATTAATGCCGGTGGAGTAGTAACATTAAATAGTAATACGACAATAAACAGTATTACAATTAATCCCAGCGCTTCACTTACAATTTTTCCAGGAAACACTCTTACAATTGTCGGTCATTAATTTCAAAATAAATTTTCTCGGGCTTTCTTATTAAAGTTATATCAGTTAGAATTACGAAATAAAAAGGCGCTTCAATGGCGCCTTTTATTTCGTAACCCAGTCAGACCGGGACGGTCAGACTGGGTTATTTTCCAAACACCTTCTTTAAAATATCTGTCACCTGTGCAGCAGGGTCTTTGCGTATTTTTTGTTCTTCCAAGCCGATGTTATAGAATAATCCGGATAATGCTTTTTCTGTTACATATCCTGTAAGGTCGGTGTTCACTTTATTTGAGCTGAACATATTGTATTTTGAAAAGACATCTTTCCAGTATTTGGTGGCATTCACTTTTGCGAGCGATGCTTCAATTACCGGTTTGAATTTTTCAGTAAGCTCCGCCGTAGTGGTTTTCTTTAAGTAATCTGTTGCAGCAAAATCACCGCCACGCAAAATTTGCAGGCCATCTGCCACGCTCATTTGTTTGATGGATGTCCAGAATATATCCCCCACCCCGCTTGCTGCGTCTTCTGCCGCCCGGTTCATAGAGAGAATAGCTTTGTCAACCAGGCCACCCATGCCCATGCTGCGTAAAGAGCTTTCCACTTTTTTTGCTTCATCAGGCATCAGTATCTTAATGGCAGCATCGCCAAAAAAGCCATCTATTTTACTGAGTTTTTTACTGCTGCTGTCGGTGCCCACCCGCAATGCTTCTTTTAACCCGCTTACAATATCATCATTGCTGAGGCCGCTGCCACTGCTGCTGTTTCCCCCCATATTGCCAATAACTTTTTGAATGCCGCTTTTGCCGGAAGAATCTTTCGAGGTTACTTTTTTCAGCAGACCACCAATGCCCTGCGCATTTGTGTTAAGCGAAAGGATGCCGGCAATGAGCGTAAACAGGGTAATTTTTTTCATGTGATTTTTTGGTTTGAATTTAGAAAACGTTTGATTAACAAAAATAGTGCCCCCGCTTTTAGAGGGTTTATTTGGCAAAAGGTTTAACAATAATATTCCAGGATAAGAACAATGCTGCCGGCATTGGTTCACATTAAATTTCCATTAGAGAGCTGGTAATAGTTCAAACCAAAATGAAAAGAGATGAATAATTTAGAAGGTACTTAAGCACCAGGGCAATAGAACATAATTAAAAAACGTTATTTTTACATTTTTATACAGCCTCCGGGTTTAAATTCTAATTCTCGTACATGAAAAAATTGTTAGTTACCGGTTCATCCGGCTTAATTGGTTCAGAAGTATGCGTGCATTTTGCAGCATTGGGATGGGAAATACATGGTGTTGATAATAATCAGAGGGCCGTATTCTTCGGCCCGAGCGGCGATACCCGCTGGAACCAGGGAAGGCTCGAAAAATCCATTCAAAATTTTATTCACCACGAACTGGATATACGCAACCGTGAGGGTGTAATCAATCTTATTGCTACGGTAAAGCCTGATGCCATTGTGCATACTGCTGCACAGCCCAGCCATGACAGGGCAGCTTCTATTCCGTTTGAAGATTTTGACACCAACGCGGTAGGCACTTTTAATTTGCTGGAAGCCACCCGCCGTTATTCTACCTCCACTCCCTTTGTGCACATGAGCACCAATAAAGTGTATGGTGATGCACCCAACGAGATTGCCATGGTGGAACTGGACACCCGCTGGGATTATAGTGATAAATCGTATGAGCATGGCATTCCTGAGTCTTTCCGTATTGACCAGTGCAAGCATTCTTTGTTCGGCGCTTCCAAAGTGTCTGCCGATATTTCGGTGCAGGAGTATGGCCGCTATTTTAATATGCCTACGGCCTGCCTCAGGGGCGGCTGCTTAACGGGCCCTAACCATTCCGGCGTGGAGCTGCATGGTTTTTTAAGCTATCTCGTAAAGTGTAATTTAGAAGGAAAGGAGTACACTGTGTTTGGCTATAAGGGCAAACAGGTACGTGATAATATACATTCTTATGATGTGGCAAGGTTCATTGAAGAGTTTATCAAAGCGCCAAGGGTAGCTGAAGTGTACAATATCGGCGGTGGCAAAGATAATTCCTGCTCTATCCTGGAAGCATTTGATATCATCTCCGGCATCAGCGGTAAGCCAATGAAGTATAAGTACGATACTACCAACCGCATAGGCGACCACATTTGTTATTACAGTGACCTGAGAAAGATGAAAGCACATTACCCAAACTGGGATATCACCAAGTCGCTTCAGCAAACATTCCAGGAGATATACGAGGCCTGGCTGAATAATACGCATCATTGAGATAAGTGATCAGTTGATCAGTGTTCAGTGATGAGGGCTGATAACTGATCACCGGTCAACTAATCACCGATCAGCTACAAAAACTATGTACATCGTCCATCTGGGTTTTTCAGGTTTTCCTGTGGGGAATGCAGCCGTGCAGCGGGTGCGCTTTACTTACCGTGCGGTGCAGCAGGCAGGCTTTACGCCGCTTATCATCAATAAGCAAAGCACCCATACCAAAACGTCATACACCCAGCATGCTAACCGCTTTGACGGGCTGTTGTTTGCTGATACTTCACCGTCTATTACCAGGCCGGTTTCTTTCATTAAAAGAAATACGAACAAACTCGAAGGCATCCTTAATGAACTGGGCCTGCTGTATAAAAGGCGTAAAAAAATAAAAGCCGGCATATTGTATACATCAAGCTTTTCTGAACTGGTTTATTACAGGATAGTGTCAAAGCTGCTGGGCTTCAAATTAGTGATACAGTACGTAGAGCACCGTTCTTCCATTGCAGAAAGAAATTCGTTTTCCACCCGGCTCAATGATAAATTGTTTGACAGGTATTGCGCTTATTTTTGTGACGGTGTAATCCCCATCAGCGAATTTTTAAAGGCGGAAATACTGAAAAGAAAGCCCCGTATGCCGATGCTGAAGGTACCGGCTATCTGCGATTTCGGCGATTTTGAAAAGATTGGCGCTGCACAGCCGGGCTATTCTTATTTTTTGTATTGCGGCACGGTGAATTACCTGCCGGTGATTGATTTTGTATTGTCCTTTTTTGAAAAGACAAAAGACCAGGGATTGTATAATGGCAAGCTGATGCTGATCATCGGCGGCCAGGGCGAAAGCAATTTTGAGTATATACAAAAAGCCATTGCAGGAAATAAGTATAAAGGCGATATAGTGTTCCAGCGCAACCTGCCCTACAACAGTATTATACCATTGTATAAGTCTTCAGATCTTTTGATTATCCCGCTCCGCAATAATATACAGGATATCGCCAGATTCCCTCACAAAGTGAGCGAATATACAGCGTCAAAGCGCCCGCTGATCTCTTCTGACATCGGCGAGCTGAAACATTATTTTAGAGATAAAACATCGGCATTGCTTGCAGGTGAGTATGATGTGGACCTGTATGTGAATGCCCTTAAGGAAATGAAGGAAAAGAGCATCAGCTTTGATGAGATAGGTAAAAACGGGTATGAAACCGGCTTACAAAATTTTCATTATGCCTCCAATGCAGAAGGCATCAAAAGCTTCTTCAACAGTTTGTAATTTTTCTTTTACAGTTGCGACAAGTCATTGAATTTTTTCCCTCCAGTATATTGCGAAAATAATTGCAGGCTGCCGGGATCTTTCAGCATGGCCAGGTGCCGTTCGTGGTGCATATCTGTGCCTACCAAATCGGCAAGATCGTTATCAAAGATGTATTTAGCGGCCTTAGCCACAGGCTTGCCATAGTATCCTGTTAATGAAAGCAGGTTTACCTGCAGCAGAAAGCCCATGTCTTTCAGGCGGAAATATTCTTCAAACCTGCCCTGGTAAAAACCATAGCGCTCGGGGTGTGCCATAATGGGCTTGTAGCCTGCTGTTATCAATTCAAAAGCAATATCGTTCAGGTTGCCGGTAGGTGCTGCATAGGATTGCTCTGTAAGAATAACGTTTTTATGAATGGTGAGCATCGGCTCCCCTGAACGGAGCAGCTTTAAAAAGTAATCGTCCAGCATGTATTCGGCAGCAGCATTTATTTGTATGTCCATGCCTTCTTTTGCCACTGCTTCCTTCAACTGTGCCAAAGCAGCATTGATAGTAGCCGGCGTATTCCTGTACATATCGCCGATGATATGCGGCGTGGCAATTGTTTTGCGGATGCCGAGATCGTAAATGCCCCGCACTAATTGTATAGAGGTAGGTATATCAGGGGAGCCGTCATCAATGCCGGGCAAAATATGGGAATGGATATCCGTATCTATTGGCAATTGTGATATGGCAACAGCTGGGGTGGCGGGGCGTTTTTTAAACAGGTTGAACATGAGAAGGTGAAATTACTGCATATTGCTCAATCGGCCATTTTCTTGAACAAGGTGTAATAGAATTGCCGCAGCTTGATGAGTGGCTTTAAAATGGAAGCAATGTGCGGAAAAGGGATGTTGTTCACTTTCATGGCAAGGTAATCCCGCCGGTTAGCCCTGAGGCGGCTGCTGATATTGCGGTTGCTCTGCCCTCCCACCCTCATTTTTACAATGAGCATAGGGAGATATTTAGAGCTGATGCGGTGCTTGTAAAGGTAGCGTGCCATCAGTTCATAGTCCGCTGCGGTGAAATAGTGCGATTCGTAGCCGCCTAATTCGTGCAATAGTTCAGCACGAAAGTAAAACGTGGGGTGCGCCGGCATCCAGCCGTAGTTAAAGCGGAAGCGCCTGTAAGGAAGCCCTTTCCAGTAGCGGATAACTTTACGGGTATTGCGCTGGTCTACGTAAATAAGGTCGCCGTATAAAGAGTCTACCCTGCTTTCTTCAAAGCATTTTACAATGGCGGCAACCACCTCTTTGGACGCCAGGATATCATCACTGTTCAGGATGCCAATAATATCCCCGGTGGCCATCGCCATGCCCTTGTTAATAGCATCATACATGCCATTGTCTTTTTCCGAAATAAATTTGGCGATCCTGCTCCCGTATTCTTTTACTATGGCAATGGTATTGTCAGTGGAGGCAGCATCCACCACTATGTGTTCAATATGGGGATACGACTGGTTTACAACGGAATCAATACAATCCCTGAGAAACCTTTCGGAATTATAGGTGACCGTTATAATGCTTACTTTCATAATATAGGAAGAAATAAACCGAAGGGCAAAATAGGATTTTTTCGGTTGAATAATTCGCCTTATCTGCAATATGTTTTTCCCCTATCTTTGCGAACTTCTTAAAATTATCAAAATAGCTACTTAAAAAAGCAAACGATTATGAAATTGAAAGGTTTAGTGTGGTTCTTCGCCATTGCCCTGATCCTTATTTCGCTTTGGGAACTGTCATACACATTTGTAGTACGCAGCTACGAAGGGAAAGTAAAAACGCAGGCTGAAAGGATTGTAAAATCCCAATACCCTAACCTGAGCACCAAAGGGGAAGAGTATGAGCTGCAGGTAAAAAGCAGGATGCAGCATATTCTTGACAGCACAAGGGATAAGGAAATTTACCCTGTAGTAGGCACTTCCTATCAAAAATGCAAAGAGAACGAGCTGAATCTTGGGCTTGACCTGCAGGGCGGTATGAGTGTAACCATGGATGTGAGCCTGGAAGGTTTGCTGAAGTCAATGAGCAATAACCCCAAAGACACAGCCCTGCTGAAAGCACTGCAAACTGCCAACGCACAAAAAGTTGGAAGCAATACGGATTACATCACTTTGTTCCGCAATGTTTACAAGCAGCAGAATCCTTCTTCCAATTTGGCTTCCTTATTCGGCGGCGCCGGCAAGCAAATAAAAGTAACCGACAGCGATGATAAAGTTATTGATGAGATAAGGACCGTGGCACAGGGCGCCATTAAAGAAACCTACAAAGTATTATTAAAACGTATTGATAAGTTCGGTGTGGCGCAGCCCAATATCAACCTTGATGAGAACAAGGGTATTATACAGGTAGAGCTGGCCGGTGTTACCGACAAGGAAAGGGTAAGGAAATATTTGCAGGCAAGCGCTAACCTGCAGTTTTGGGAAGTGTATAATATCGGTGAGCTGGCTACTTCACTGCAGGCCGCCGATAAAGCAGTAACAAGCTATATCAGCGGAAACGATACTGCAAAAGAAGCGCTTAATAAAAATGCTTTTTTTAAAGTTATCAATCCTATTAATCCGCAGCAGGACAATAACGGCAAGCAAATATTTGCTTCCGCTATTGGCAGTATAGCTTTGAAAGATACCGGTGTATTTAACAGTTATATGGCGCTGGATGCAGTAAAGAACAGCTTTCCCGGCGATATGAAGTTCCTGCTGGGTGTGGAAGAAAAGGTTGAAAAGACCGGGCAGCGCTTTTATCCATTGTATGCTATTAAGACAGTGCCCGGCAGTGAAAAAGCCAAGCTGGAAGGTGAAGGCGTGGAAGAATCAGGGCAAAGCTATGATGAAAAGGGCCGCCCTTCTATTAAAATGCAAATGACGCCGGTGGGTTCCAAGATATGGGCCAAGCTGACCACTGATAATGTGAACAGGCCTATTGCCATTGTGCTGGATGATATCGTATATTCTGCTCCTAATGTAAATGGCCCTATAGAAGGCGGCAATTCTGAAATATCCGGAAACTTTACCATTGAACAGGCGCAGGACCTTGCCAATATTTTAAAGAGCGGTAAGACCAATGCTCCTGCCAAGATCGTGGCAGAACAGGTAGTGGGCCCCACCCTTGGTAAAGAAGCGGTGAATGGCGGCGCCATGGCATTTGGCATTTCATTCCTCGTGATTTTTGCTTTGATGCTTATCTACTATAACACCGGTGGGTGGGTAGCAAACATATCTTTGATACTGAACCTTCTGTTTACTGTAGGTGTGCTGATAGCAATGGGCTTTACATTGACCGCTGCCGGTATTGCTGGTTTGGTGTTGACAGTAGGCCTTGCGGTGGATACCAACGTAATTATTTTTGAAAGGATAAAAGAAGAGCTGACCAAGGGGAAAAGTTACCAGCAGGCCGTAGCCGATGGTTATAAACGTTCAATGGCGCCGGTGATTGATGCCCACGTTACCACTTTCTTAACGGCTGCTATTTTGTTCATTTTCGGTTTGGGCCCTGTGCTTGGCTTTGCCACTACGCAAATGCTGGGTATCACCCTTTCATTGTTCTGCGGCATCCTGGTATCAAGGCTGATCACAGATTTCTGGACAAATAAAAACCGCCACTTCAATTATTTTACTGGAGTTTCAAAACGCATTTTCAAACACGCCAGTTTCAAATTCATTGAGTACAGGAAAGTGGCTTACGGCATTTCGGTAGTGGTATTATTGCTGGGGATCGGCTCCTATTTCAACGGCTTCCACGAAGGCGTGGAGTTTAAAGGAGGACGCAGCTATACTGTTAAGTTTGACAGGCCTGTAAAAAACAGTGATGTGCAGGACGACCTTAAAGCAGCGTTTGGCGGTGATTTCCCGGTGATAAAAACGGTTGGCGACAGCAAGCATTTGAACATCACCACTTCTTACCTGAAAGGTCAGGATAATAAAGAAACCGAAGTACAGCAAAAATTATTTGAAGGCTTAAAGAAGGTATTGCCTGCCAATATCGCTTATGAAGATTTTGCAAGGAACTATATTCAAAGCTCACAAACAGTGCAGCCTACTATTTCTGAAGACCTGAAGAGGGGCGCTGTAAAAGCAACATTGTTCTCTATCATTATTATCTTCATTTATATTTTCATCCGTTTCCGCGACTGGAGGTATTCACTGGGTACCATTGTGGCTTTGCTGCATGACGTGCTTATAACATTGGCTGTATTCTCGTTCCTGAAAAATGTAGTGCCCTTTCCGCTGGAAATTGACCAGCATTTTATTGCTGCGGTATTAACGGTAATCGGTTTTAGTATGAATGACACGGTGATCGTATTTGACCGTATCCGTGAATACAGCAAAGGCTCTAAACTGGGTGACAAAGGCACTATCATCAACAGGGCCATCAATGATACATTGAGCCGTACCATCATGACATCGTTAACGGTGTTTCTCACCATCCTGATACTCTTCATCTTTGGTGGTGAAGTAACAAGAGGCTTTGCTTTTGCAATGCTGATCGGTGTGATCACAGGTACTTATTCTTCTATCTTTGTAGCGGCACCGATACTGGTTGACCTTGCAAAAGACAAACCATTGGGTGAAGCAGACGCTGTTAAAGATGTAAGATCAGCAACACAGCCTGCACTGGCTAAAAAAGCATAATCTATTTTTTGAATATTTTTAAACGGGCTGTTCCTTTGGAACAGCCCGTTTTGTTTGCCACTAATGCAAAAAATAAACTAAAAACTTTTCTCTGCGTCCTCAGCGCCTCTGCGTGAGCAATATGCCGGCAAATCAAAAATCATTATTTTCACAAGGCGAAGAAACTGTTTGATATTGTGATAGCTATTATGTATTCCCTCAGATAGCGCAAATAAACGCAGATAAAATCACAGTATTCATCTGCGTACATCACCGGGATCTGCGGGCATATTCTCTTGAAATAACACCTGAAATATATTTGCTTATGAAAAATTACATTGTGTGTGCCTTTAGCATTACCATGCTCACCTCTTTCAACCCTGCACCAAAATGGGAACCTTTACTAGATAGTAATCTAACGAAGTGGCGCACTTACCTGAGTTACCGCATGCCCGATGATTATAATGGCAAACTGCCAACCGATGCAGCAGGAAATATAATTGCCCCCATCGGCTATGATAAAGACGAAGCCAATGTTTTTTCTGTCATAATGGAAAACGGCAAACCCGTGCTGCACATCAGCGGTGAAATATATGGCTGCATATTTACCAGGCAGGACTTTACCAATTACCATTTAAGGTTGAAAGTAAAATGGGGCAACCAAAAATGGGTGCCGAGGAAAAACAAGCCTAAGGACAGTGGTATATTATACAACAGCAACGGGGAGTGCGGCGTGGAATACTGGCATACCTGGATGATCAGCCAGGAATTCCAGGTGTCAGAAGCTGCCGAAGGCAATGCCATGGGCGATTACTGGTGCCAGGCAAGTTCGGGCGTTAGCGTGCATGCAAGACCTGGTATAACCGGCAACACGTTGCGGTTTGAGCCTTCTGCCCCGCTGGTAAAAATGGGCAATGGTGGTCCTATTTTTTGCCAGGCCATGCAGTCGTATGAATCGCCGGAAGGTGAATGGACAGCGCTTGATCTCATCAACGTAAACGGCAACAGTGTGCATATCGTAAATGGCCATGTAGTGATGGCGCTGGGCAATAGCCATTATATAGAAGATGGCAAAGAGATGCCGCTTGACCATGGTAAAATTCAATTGCAGAGCGAAGCCGCCGAAGTGTTTTATAAAGACATCGAGATAAAACCTCTAACTGAAATGCCGGCAGCTTATGCCGGCTATTTTAAGAATTAAAAAGCCGGTATTGAAAAAAGCATTCTTCCAGCTTCACCTCGCTGTTTTCCTGGCAGGCTTCACCGCTATTTTAGGAAAGCTCATTGGCCTGAACGAAGGGCTGCTGGTATGGTATCGCCTGTTCCTTACCGTTGTTACGCTTGCAGCCATCCTGTTTTTCCGGAAACAACTGGAAAGGCTTTCTATTAAAGATGCATTGCAAATATTTGGTGTGGGGCTTATCGTGGCCGTCCACTGGGTCACTTTTTACGGCAGCGTTAAGTATGGCAATGTCTCCATTGCTGTTGTGTGCATTTCCGCTTCCGGTTTTTTCACCGCGTTTTTAGCACCATTGATTGAAGGAAGGGCGGTATCAGTGATTGAAGTGCTGCTGGGCGCTGTTGCCATTGCAGGCATTTATATCATTTTCGATTTTCATCCACAGTATAAGCTGGGTATCATCTTTGGTATTATTGCTGCTATGGGCAGCTCCCTCTTCCCTATTTTCAATAAAAGGCTGTTGCAAAAACACAGCCCCGAAACCCTTACGCTGTACGAGCTCGGCGGCGGCCTGCTGATATTGTCTTTCATTATCCCGTTCTATTTACAATTTTTTCCCGCTTTTTATTACCTGCCCACCCGTTGGGACTGGCTCTGGCTCCTGCTGATGGCCTGGATTTGCACTGTTCTCTGCTTTGACCTTCAACTGAAGGCATTGCAAAAGCTATCCCCCTTTACCTGTAATCTTGCTTATAACCTGGAACCGGTGTACGGCATCATCCTGGCCTTTATCTTTTTCCATGAAAATAAAGACCTGCATGGCCAGTTTTACCTTGGCGTGGGCTTAATTTTGCTGGCCGTAACTTTGCAGACGGTAAGGGTTTGGTATAGCAGGAAGGCTGTTGCAGGGGCATAATCACAAAACAAAGGAGAAAAAAGGCCTTTCTTTGTATTTATCCTGAAAAAAATAAACATTTACCCTTTAAAATCAGAAATCTTTACTTACCTTTGCCGTCCAAAAAATTAGTACTATGGCAAGAGTATGTCAGGTGACCGGAAAGAAGCCCATTACAGGTAACAAAGTGTCCCACTCAAATATCAAGACAAAACGCAGGTTTTTACCCAATTTACAGACCAAGCGTTATTTTTTCGCTGAAGAAAATAAGTGGATTACTTTGAAAGTTTCTTCTGAAGCTATCCGCACCATCAACAAAAACGGCCTGCTTTCCGTAGTAAAGGAATTAAGGGCTGCCGGTGAGAAGATTTAATTGATGTAATCGGATTGGTTTCTAAACAAAAAACACAAACTTTTTAATTATATTACAATGGCAAAGAAAGGTAACAGGGTGCAGGTGATCCTGGAATGTACAGAGCATAAGGCAAGTGGCCAGCCGGGCACCAGCCGCTATATCAGCAACAAAAACAAAAAGAACACCCCTGAAAGGCTGGAGTTGAAAAAATACAACCCCATCCTGAAGAAAGTGACTGTTCATAAAGAAATCAAATAATTTATTGACAATCCCCGATTGCTCAATTTTAAAAATTTACTACCATGGCAAAAGCAGCTTCAAAGAACGCTAAAATTAAAGATGCTAAGGCTTCAGCCGAAGCAAAAAACTGGACGAAAGTTATCCGTGCAGTAAGAAGCCCCAAAACAGGCGCTTACACTTTTAAAGAAGCGATCGTTCACAAAGACAAAGTGAAAGAATATTTAGCTCAATAATTTTAAGTGAGCAGTAATAATATTTAAGCTGTCCTGGTTCATTTCGGGACAGCTTTCTTTATTTTGTGCAACATTAGATTTCACTATGGGATTATTTGATAAACTTTTCGGAAAAAAACAACAGCAGGAAAGCCTGGAGCAGGGCCTGCAAAAAACAAAAGAAGGTTTTTTCAGCAAGATAACAAAGGCCATCGCCGGCAAAAGCACCGTGGATGAAGAAGTGCTGGACAACCTGGAAGATGCGCTGGTAAGCGCTGATGTAGGCATTGAAACAACCGTAGCTATTATTGAACGTATTGAGAAAAGGGTAGCTAAGGACAAGTATTTAAATACTTCCGAACTTAACAGCATTTTAAAGAATGAAATCGAAAATGTGCTGGTGGATACGCTGCAGGACAGCAGCTATGAAAATTATGGGCTGCCTGCCGGGCACAAACCACATGTGATATTGGTGGTAGGTGTGAACGGCGTGGGCAAAACAACCACCATCGGCAAGCTGGCGCATAATTTTTCGCTGGCAGGTAAATCAGTTTTATTAGGCGCTGCAGATACTTTCAGAGCAGCGGCGGTTGATCAACTAACGGTATGGAGTGAACGCACCAATGTACCGATCGTAAAAAAAGAAATGGGGAGCGACCCGGCATCTGTTGCATATGATACGGTGATAAGCGGTGTTGCAAGAAATTCAGATGTCATTATCATTGACACAGCAGGCCGCCTGCACAACAAAGCGCATTTAATGGATGAGCTGAGCAAGATAAAAAGGGTGATACAAAAAGTGATTCCCGAAGCGCCGCACGAAGTAATGCTGGTATTGGATGGAAGCACAGGGCAGAATGCACTGGAACAGGCCAAACATTTTACCGCCGCCACTGATGTAACGGCACTTACCATTACAAAACTTGATGGCACAGCAAAAGGCGGCGTGGTATTGGCTATTGCTCACCAGTTCAGGATACCCGTAAAGTTCATTGGCGTTGGTGAAAAAGCAACAGATCTGCTGGTATTTGATAAAAAGGCTTTTGTGGATGGATTGTTTAATCTTGAGCCGTGAGTTATGAGCTGCGGGCTACGAGCAAATGCAACAACTCGTAGCACACAGCTAACTGCTCGTAGCTTTTTAAAAAATATGATTAAAGTCGGCGAATACAATCTCTTAAAAACCCTCCGCTTTACGGAGTTTGGCGCTTTCCTGGATGATGGCGACAAAGGGATTTTATTGCCAAAACGTTTTGTGCCGGATGGGCTAAAGGAAGGTGATGAAATAAAGGTTTTTATTTACCACGATGGCGAAGAAAGATTGATCGCCACTACGCAGCAGCCCAAAGGAAAGGTAGGCGATATTGTAAAGCTAAGGGCTGTTACGGTTACGCCGCAGGGCGCTTTTCTGGATAATGGATTGATGAAAGACCTGTTTGTTCCCAAAAGCAAACAACTCACCGGTATGCGGCCCAATGGTGATTACTTAGTGATGATCTACTTAGATGAACAGACAGGAAGAATGGCCGCAACGGAAAAATTCGCCTATGCATTGCAGAATGAGAACCTAACGGTAAAAGAGCATGATGAAGTTGACCTGGCTGTTTACAGGCGTACCGATATCGGCTATGTGTGTATCATCAACAATATTCACACAGGTGTATTGCACCATAATGAAGTGTACCGGAATATTTCCATCGGGGATTCATTCAAAGGCTTTATCAAAAAAATATACCCTGAAAGCCCCGGCGGTGCAGAACGTTTCCGCATTGATGTGGCGGCCGGTAAAAAAGGTTACCAACGGGTGGAAGGTGAAACAGATAAGATACTCCGCCTGCTGCGGGAAAATAACGGCTATCTCCCCTACCATGACAAAAGTGATCCTGATGAAATTTATGATTTTTTTGGTATGAGCAAGAAGACCTTTAAAATGGCAACGGGCAATTTATTTAAACAAAGAAAGATCACGTTTGAGAAAACCGGGATAAGACTTACGGGGCAATAATCATATTTGCCCGTTTTTAGTTACCTGCCACTTCATCCGCCTCCAGCATTTTTTTTAAATCCAGTAATACTTTATTCCAATTTTCAATGGAATGGGCTTTCATTTTTTCATCAGGTATGTTTTCCTGTATAACGGTCACGGTTATACTACCATCTTCGCCGCTGATGCGGTAAGTAACGGTAACATAATTTTCAGGCTTATCTTCAATACCGCTCATGCTGCTCCAGTAGCTATACTTAAGCGTTTGCCCCTGAACGTAATCAAGCACTGTGCCTTTGTCTTCGTAAGTTTTTCCCTGCCACTCCCCGCTAAATTTAACCGGGGAACCCACTTCCCAGGTAGTGGACAGGCGGGTGCCAAAAAAATATTCCTGCACTTTTGCCGGGTTGATCAGTGCATCCCACACATCTTTTTTTTCAGCAACGATGGTAATAGATGTTTCTGCTGTGATACCTGACTTCATATTGTGCCTGTTTTATATTATAAATGTACAAATACCCTGCCAGCCGGTACAAATAGAAAATTCCGGAGGTGAAGAGAAAGCAATTATAACCCTGCGTTTTTTACTTTGATGATTTCAGCAGCAATGCTTATGGCAATTTCTTCTGGTGTTTGGCTTTTTATCTGGAGGCCAATGGGTGCATATATTTTTTTAAGCCAGCTCCTGTCTATAATTTCTGCTGCCAATTGCTCAAACATTTTTTTCATTTTGTTTCGGCTGCCCAGCACACCAAGGTAAGCAAATTTTCTTCCCTGCAGAGCCTTGATGGCAACAGCATCCGTACGGTAGCCAACGGTCATGATCACCACGTAGCCGGAAAGGGATGAAGGGATCAAGTCGCTTAATTCAGCATAATCATTCACTGTATGCTTTTCATGCACAAAATTATTTTGCTGCAGGGTGTTCAGCTCCTGCCGGTCGTCAAACAAACGGATATAAAAACCCATGCTGCTCATTAGCTGTGACAATGCCAGTGCACAATGCCCGGCGCCTACGATATACAATGTGCTTTTATAGCCTGTTTTTTCCGTGTAAATAAAATCATCTTCTTCCTTTAGCTGTAATTGATAATTTTTAACCGGCACGTCAGAAGAAAAAATAATTCCGCCGGGCGATAATTGCAAAGTGCCGTTCCTGTTTTGCTGCAATGATGAAATAATACTTTGGACAACCGCAGCCTCGCCTTGTTTTACGGTATATAAAAAAATGGTTTGTTCACCGGAGCATATCATACCGCTCTGGTTTTTTGCCGCCATTTTATCATGTATTTGCTGGTGAACGGAAACCTCCTTTGCCTGCTGTTGCAGCTTTGATTTGGCAAGCTCCACAAACTTATGCTCCATGATGCCGCCGCCCAAAGAACCATTCATCTCCCCTTTTGCGTTCACTGCCATCATAAAGCCCTGCCTGCCGGGACTGCTGCCTTTGCTTTCCAGTACATACAGCAGCATTACTGCAATATTATTTTGCAGGCTTTGATGAATGAGTTGCCATGTGGAAAGTTGTTTGTGCATATTTTTTGCCACAGATAAAAAGGCAATTTAGCCACAGATTTCACAAATTCACACAGAACCAACCTTCGGTTGGAATAAGCCGGGAAGTAGCTACGAATAATTTTACCACAAAGTTTAAGTTCCCTATCTGTGTGATCCGTGAAATCTGTGGCTAAAAAATTAATGGCTTATTTCTTCCTGAAAAACACTCTCACCGGCACACCGGTAAATTTAAAATTAGCCCTCAACTGGTTCTCCAGATAATTCCTGTAAGGCGTTTTAATATCATCAGGATAATTGGTGAAGAAAGCAAATGAGGGCACTACCACAGGCAATTGTGTTACGTATTTTATTTTCACCGCATTGCCCCTCACCACCGGTGCATGGTAGGCTTCCACTGCTTTCAGCATTACGTCATTTAATTTAGATGTTGGAATATGCTGTTTACGGTTTTCATATACTTCCAGCGCTATTTCAATAGCCTTGAATATCCTTGTTTTTTCGGTGGCTGAAATGAATAAAACAGGCAGATCAGTAAAGGGTGCAAAACGCTTTTTTAATGCTGCTTCATAATCCCTTGCGGTGTTGGTTTCTTTCTCCATCAAATCCCATTTGTTTACCAGCACCACAATGCCTTTTCCTTTTTTTACGGCCATTGCAAAAATGGCCAGGTCCTGTGCACTGATTCCCTGCTTTGCATCTAATACCAGCAGGCAAACATCTGCTTCGTCCATTGCTTTTACCGCACGGATAACTGAATAAAATTCCAGGTCTTCATTCACTTTTGCTTTGCGCCGGATACCGGCTGTATCAATTAAAATAAACTCCTTGTTGAAGAGGTTGTAATGTGTATGAATGGTATCCCTGGTGGTGCCGGCAATATTGCTTACAATAGTACGTTCCTTGCCAATCAATGCATTCAGCAAAGATGATTTACCTACATTGGGCTGGCCGATGATGGCAAATTTGGGCAATTGTTTTTCATCGGGCTCCGGTACCACCTCTTCTTCTTTGATCAATGCAGTAATAGCATCCAGTACTTCACCTGTGCCGCTGCCGCTGATGGAAGAAAGAAAATAAATATGTTCAAAACCGAGGCTGTAAAATTCTGATGCTTCCAGCAGGCGGTCGTGGTTGTCCACTTTGTTCACCACCAAAAAAACAGGCTTGGAAGTTTTACGCAGCATTTCCGCCATTGCATCATCCAGGTCCGTAATACCCGTCACCACGTCTACCATAAACACAATGGCATCCGCCTCATCCATGGCGATCACCACCTGCTTGCGTATTTCTTTTTCAAACACATCTTCGCTCCGGGGCACAAAGCCGCCGGTGTCAATTACATTAAATGATTTGCCTGCCCATTCGGCCACGCCGTATTGCCTGTCCCTCGTTACGCCGCTCACATCATCCACGATCGCTTTACGCTGCTCCAGCAAGCGGTTGAAGAAAGTGCTTTTGCCCACATTAGGCCTGCCTACTATTGCTACTGTAAAACTCATAATTGCTATTTTGAATTTTAAATGTTGAATTTTAAATTGGGTGACTTAATTCAACATTTAAAATTTATATTTCTAATTTTTTAATACCCGTATTCCCTCAGCTGCAGTTCATTATCTCTCCATTTTGGCCGCACTTTTACAAACAGTTCCAGGAACACTTTACTGTTCAAAAATTCTTCAATGTCTTTCCTTGCCAATGTGCCCAGTTGCTTTATCATTTTACCGCCTTCGCCGAGGATAATGCCTTTTTGTGTATCTCTTTGTACAATGATATCTGCCTGTATCTTTATCAACGTTGATTTTTCTTTGAATTCCTGCACCAGCACTGTAGTATGGTAAGGAATTTCATCACCGTAAAGTAAAAATATTTTTTCTCTTATCAGTTCGCTTACAAAAAATTTGGTGGGCAGGTCGCTCAGGTCATCGCCATCATAAAAAGGTGCCCCTTCGGGAAGCAATGCTACAACAGCCTCCAGCAATTCCTTAACTCCCTTTTTCTTTAATGCTGAAATTACCAGCACTTTTTTGCAATAAGGCTGGCGGCTGAAAAAGCCTGTTGCTGATTGTAATTGTTCGTCTTTTAAAATATCTGCTTTGTTTAAAACGACTAATGCAGGCACTTTTAATTTTAATGAAGTGAATATGGCATTGCTTTCTTCAATATTATCGGCAGCATCTGCAATCAATAAAGCTACATCCGCATCTTCCAGGCTGCTTTTAACGGCCTGCATCATTTTTTCGTGCAATTTATACTTTGGCTCAATAATACCGGGAGTATCAGATAAAATGATTTGATAGCCTGGCTCTGTAAGAATCGCTTTGATGCGGTGGCGTGTGGTTTGCACTTTTGGTGAAACAATGGCCATTTTTTCGCCAATGATCGCATTAAGCAAAGTGCTTTTGCCGGCATTGGGCTTACCAAAGATGTTTACAAAACCTGCTTTCATGAATTAATACTGCCAATTACAAAAATCTATTTTTTGTTTAACTAATACAAATAAAAAAGGCTGTTCTTATCAAAGAACAGCCTTTAAAAATGATATGAACGCTTATTGTTTTGTAAAAGTCACTATCACCTGGTCTCCTTCCGCAAGACCAACAGGAGAAGTTAATACAAGATTTTTACAATTAAAACTGGAAATAGTATAAGTTACTGCCTCTTCTCCCGAACCAACCGTAAGTGTATTTTCACCTGCACTCCAGGTCGTTTCGTCTAAAACATCGCCACTATCATTATCCTCACAAACCGTTCCTGATTCAATTGTTTGAGAGGTGCCGTCCGCATTTAATTTAATGATATTATCCTTTTCACAGGCTTCTTCAAACAGGTAATCCATATAATCAACTTCAGGTGTGGATGAATTTGCCTTATACTTTGCAGCAGTTACTTTATATGACCCTGCAATAGTAGCAACATCTTTTTTACAGTTGTCATCTTTTTTACAGCCTGCAAAGGCAAATGCCACTAAGGCAACAAGGAAGGTTGTTTTTTTCATAAACATGTTGTTTTATAGTTTGTAAAATTGGTTACAAGAAATAACGGCTATTAACCGCACAGGAATCACACATAAAAAGGCCCAAAAAGAGCCTTCATAAAATAGTTGCGAAGAGAGGGATCGAACCTCTGACCTTCGGGTTATGAGCCCGACGAGCTACCGCTGCTCTACTTCGCACTGCAAAAGTAAGGCATGGAGGTTTTGCAACCAAATATTATACATTTGTTTTTCAAAATAATTTATGCAGCAATTGTTTAAATACGGCATATCCTTGCTGGCAGCAGCTTTCATGCTTTGTGCCTGTTCAAAAAAAGTGAAGGAAAGGGAGGATAAAATATACAGCCGGCATTTGCAGGAGCATTTTACACTCTCCATTATCAGCACTCCTGTGCCGGATGATAAAAGTGAAATGAACCTGTTATTATTGACAGACGGGCAGGACATAACACAATTGAAAGTAAAAGAAACCATCTCGGACCTGTACAAAAGGAAATTGATACAGCCGTTAATGGTAGTTGCCGTTAATCCTGCCAGTAAAAACGATGTGTATGGCGTAGCCGGCTATCCCGATTATCAGAACCGTGGCAGCAAGGCGGATAAATTCAGTGATTTTATTGACGATGAACTGTATGCTTTTATAAAGAAGAAAGCAGTAATAAGAAAGTTTAATTCGGTGACAATAGCCGGCAGCTCATTAGCCGGTTTATCGGCATTTGATATTGCCTGGGACCATGCAGATAAAATTGATAAGGTGGGCGTTTTTTCCGGCGCATTTGGCCTGGCAGATAAATCAAAAGAAACGCCGGGGTACTCTGATAAAACGGACCGGCTGATATTTAACAAGATTAAGAGCTCAAGAAAAAAGCCGCACCTCAAGTATTGGTTTTATGGAGATGACGTGATAGACACCAGCAACCATTATAAAGACAGCATCCCCGTAAGCCACACTGCTGACCTGGCTGAATTTATAAAAAGTAAAAACGTATGCCCGCCCGGCGATATAGTTTATACACCAGGCGGGCATGATAATTATGAAAAAGCCTTTGCTGATTTTTTGCTGTGGGCTGTGGGGAAGTGAAAAGTTTAATGCCGGAAGTTTAAAGTTCCATTACCCTTTTTTTGCAACAGTGCTGGCACCGCTGCTGTGCATGTCTTTTATCACACAGTCGCCTTTATAAAAAATGTCACTGGCGCCGCTGGCATTTACGTTCAATTCCCTATTTACAGTAATATTGATGTCTGAAGCGCCCGAAGCTTTTGCCGTACAGGTTTCTGTTACCAGATCATACCCTTTAAAATCACTGGCGCCGCTTGACTCTATTGTTACATTGCCAGCAGTACCGTTCACTGTTGCGTTGCTGGCGCCGCTTAACTGCGTTGTAAGCGTAGTAACATTCAGTGTGCCTTTAAAATCGCTGGCGCCGCTCAGGTCGAGGCTCAGCGAAGGCACTGCAATAGTACCCGCCACATGCACACCGGTAGCTCCCCCTGCCTCTATTCTTTCTAAATTTTTAAATGATATATATACTTTCAGCTTTTTATTTCCCTTAAGCCATCCTTTGTTTGAATCGTAGTAAATGTTCAATGTGCCGTTTTTTACCACCGTTTTAATACCGTCTTTATATTCCTGCTCCGTGGCGCTTACAGCCATGCTTTCGGTGCCGGATTGGGAAATATAGATATCAATGCCACCACCTACTTTTATGGCATTAAAACTCTCCGTTACCTGGCGGGATTCTGCATTGGCGTCTTTTACCACCACATCCTGCGCATTGCTTATGTATGCTGCAAAAAAGAAAGCAACAGTTAAAAAGAAATTTTTCATATTTATACATTTAATTTTTTTTGAAATAAGGCCGGTCTGACCTTCGGTACCGACCAGTGTGTTATGCCTTTTTTACAGCACCGCCGCTGTGCACACTAAGGTCTTTTATCACCGCTTCGCCTTTGTATTTGATGCTGCCACCGCTGTTGGCTTTTGCATTCAGCTCTTTGTTTACAGTGATCCTCACTTCTGCACCGCTGGTGGCTTTTGCTTCGCAATAGTTTACAGCAAGATCAAACCCCTTGAACAGGGCGCCGCTGCTGAGATCTGTTTTTAAATTTTCCGCTTTACCCGTAGTGTTGATCTCTGAACCGCTGTTTTGTGAAACGTCCAGGCTGCTGATATTTATTTCGCCGGTAAACCTGGAGCCGCTTGAAAAATGCATCTCCAGCTTATTCACTGCCAATGTGCTTTTCATTGTTACATCAGCACCACTGGAAGCTTTCAGGCTTTCCAGGTTTTTAAATGCCACATAGGCTTTCAATTTTCTTTTCCCGTTATTGTTCCAAACCATCATTTTGTTATCGTAATAAATTTTCAATACACCATCCTGCACTTCTGTTTTTAGCCGGTCAATATACTCCCTGTCAGAAGCGCTCACGGCAACAGATTCCCCGCTGCCCTGCGTAAGCAGCAGCTCAATGCCGTCACTTACCTCAATAGCCGAAAAACCGGAAGCCAGCGGCCTTTTTTCCGCATTGGGATCGTTAACAGTAATATCCTGTGCAACAGCATGGAAGCCGATGACGGTAAAGAGAAAGAATAATAATTTTTTCATGGTTATATTTTTTTATTCGATACGGTTGAAAAAAGCTTTTGTTACATTTTTTTGGAAAATTATTTTAAAGCGGCATACCTTTGCAGCATAACTGTTCTTTTAATCGCCTGAATTTCCGGGGTGCTTTCCGCTGATAAACGGATCGCTGAGATTATACCCGATAACCTGCACAGGATAATGCCTGCGAAGGGAGAAATGCTTCACCATCCTCACCGGGATACCGGATTTCAGCATAAAAAATTTGACAATGAAAAAGCTACTGCCCTGCCTGTTGCTTTGTGCCAATGCTTATGTTGCGTCCGCACAAACGGGAGAAAAATTCAATGACACTGCGTATTTAAACCCGGTAGAAGTACTGGCCATACGGGCCGCCGATAAAGCGCCCTTTGCCAAAACCAATCTTTCGCAGCAGGAGATTGAAAAAGCCAATCTTGCCCAGGACCTTCCTTTCCTGCTGAGCCAGACGCCATCTGTAGTAGTAAATTCCGATGCCGGCAATGGCGTGGGCTATACCGGCATACGCATACGCGGCACAGATGCCACGAGGATAAATGTTACACTCAACGGTATCCCTTATAATGATGCAGAAAGCCAGGGCACTTTTTTTGTTGACCTGCCCGATTTTGCTTCCTCGGTAAACAGCATACAAATACAGCGTGGCATCGGCACCAGCAGCAACGGCGCCGGTGCATTTGGCGGCACCATTAATTTTGCCAGCAACGAACTGAATAAAAATTTCTATTCAGAAATCAACAACAGCTACGGTTCTTACAATACCTGGAAAAATACTTTCAAGATAGGCAGCGGGCTTATCGGCAATCATTTTACCATTGACGGAAGGCTGAGCAATATCAGCAGCAACGGGTATATTGACAGGGCAAAATCATCCCTTAAATCTTTTTATGTAAGCACAGCCTGGACTGGTGAAAAAAATTCTTTCCGCCTGAATGTATTTTCAGGAAAAGAAAAAACCTACCAGGCATGGAATGGCGTGCCGCAGGATTCCCTGGCTACCAACAGGCGGTATAATTCATCCGGCACCGAAAAGCCCGGCACGCCTTACGACAATGAAACCGATAATTACACGCAGACACATTACCAGTTTTTTTTCAATCACCAGTTTAACCCTTACTGGAAAGGTAATATTGCCGTGTTTTTAACAAGAGGAAAGGGCTATTACGAACAATATAAAGCCGAAGCAGAGCTGGCAGGCTATGGCCTGGAGGATTACATCAACGGCGCAGATACAATCAGCAGCACCGATATTGTAAGGAGGTTATGGCTGGATAATAATTTTTACGGCACTATCTTTTCTGCGCAATATCAAAAGAACAAAACGCAGTTTACTGCAGGCGGCGGATGGAACAGGTATGACGGCCGGCATTACGGCAATATCACCTGGGCGCAGGAACAAAACGCAGTGCCCGCCAATTACAGGTGGTATGATCTAACTGCTTATAAAAAAGATCTTTCGCTTTTTACAAAATGGAATGAACAATGGACAAGCCATCTGCAAACATTCGTGGATGTGCAATACCGGAATGTAAATTATAATGTCAACGGGTTTGAAGACAACCCATCCATTATCATTAATAAGCAGTATAATTTTATTAACCCCAAAGCCGGCATAACGTACACTAAAAATGGCTGGGCGGCCTATGCTTCCTATTCAGTGGCAAGCCATGAGCCCAACAGGGATGATTTTGAAACGAATGCCGTTTTGCCAAAATCCGAATTGCTACAGGATATCGAGTTAGGAATTGAGAAGCGGGACAAAAAGATTTTTTACAGCGCCAATGTGTATTATATGGATTATCATGACCAATTGGTGCTTGTGGGCAATATCAATGATGTGGGTGCTTATACAAGAACGAATGTGCCTAACAGCTACAGGCTGGGTATCGAGCTGCAGGGTAAAGCAGCACTTGAGAACTGGGTAAATGTTGCAGCCAATGCCGCTTTCAGCACTAACAAAATCAAAAATTATACAGAGCTGGTAGATGATTATGACAACGGCGGCACTAAAAACAATTTCTACAAGTCAACTGATATCTCCTTCTCTCCTTCTGTAATTGCCGGCGGCAGCATTAATTTTATTCCTGTAAAAAACGGAGAAATAAGTTTGATTGGCAAATATGTGGGCAGGCAATACCTTGATAATACTTCACAAAAAAGCCGCAGCCTCAATCCTTATTATGTACAGGATGTAAGATTGAGCTATGCGGTAGAAAATAAATTGTTTAAAGCAGCCAGTATCATTCTCCAGTTGAACAATGTGTTCAATAAAAAGTATGAAGCCAACGGATATACGTTCAGCTACGTGTCTGACGGCTCGGTGGTTACTGAAAATTATTATTTCCCTATGGCACCGTTTAATTTTATGGTGGGATTGAATGTGAGGTTTTAGAAAGAAGGTTGGCAATCGTTTAAGCCGTTAAAAACGTTGAATCGTTTCACTAACGGCTTAAACGATTTAAACGCAACAACGTATTAAATGAACTTCTTTGCATCTTCCAAAAACCTGGCCAGGCCAATATCCGTAAGCGGGTGCTTCAATAAACCCATGATAGGCTCCAGCGGGCAGGTGCAAACATCAGCGCCGGCTTCCGCACATTTAATGATGTGATTGGGATTGCGGATAGACGCCGCCAAAATTTCTGTTTTATATCCCTGCACAGAGTATATCTGGCGTATCTGGTGTATCAGCTCCATGCCGTCCCAGCCGCTGTCATCAATCCTGCCGATAAAAGGAGAAACATAAGTGGCGCCTGCTTTTGCGGCCAGTATGGCCTGCCCGGCAGAGAACACCAGCGTGCAGTTGGTCTTGATGCCGTTATCTGTAAACCATTTCAGCGCTTTCACGCCGTCTTTTATCATCGGCACTTTCACCACAATATTGGGATGAATGGCTGCCAGCTTTTTTCCTTCGGCCACAATGCCGTCAAAATCAGTGGAAATTACCTCAGCGCTGATATCGCCGTTCACCGTTTCACAAATAGTTTTGTAAAGTGCCGTTACAGCCGCTTCGCCTTTAATGCCTTCTTTTGCCATTAAGGATGGATTGGTGGTAACGCCGTCTAATATTCCAAGATCGTTGGCTTCTTTTATCTGTGCCAGGTTGGCCGTGTCTATAAAAAATTTCATATCCCTATCCCCTAAAGGGGGATCAGCTTTTTAATTGTTAAGTAGATTTTTTAAATGGCAAATGTATAGCAAAAAGCAGAACCTGTTAATGGTTTTATTGTCTTTTGAGGTAAGGGCAATAAAAATGGCAAGTTACTTACATCGCACCGCTCAACCATCTACCCTTGCTGCCTTCCGGCCCTGGGGGAGTTCAACAGGAGCTGGTCGTATAAGACTTGCCGCTGCAAATATAGCCCGATAATCTGAAAGCTTCAAATTTATAAAGACAATTATACCCGCTTAAATTCCATGAAAAGCGGCAAAGAAATTATTTCTTTGCCGCCCGGTGTATTTGCATGAAAATTCAACTGCATTTATTTTTTCAACCCGTCTTTCGTGGTCTTTGCCATATCAAGATGGCCCTGCAGCGTAGGCAGCTTGTTAGCAGCCCATGTTTTTAAATCCGCGTCTTTGCCGTCAGCGGATTCTTTCTTAAATTCATCAATATCTTCCTGGTGATCATCTATCATTGCATTGATATAGGCTTTGTCAAAATCTGCGCCTTTTTTTGCTGCCAGGTCATCATACTTTTTCTGGCTTTTATCACTCAGCGCCGCAGGCAGTGTAATGTTCTTTTGTGCGGCCGCCTGCTTCAGCTCATCATTAATTTTGGTATGGTCGTCCACCATCATTTTGGCAAAATCTTTCACTTTTTGAGCGGCAGCATTGGTAAGCGCAAGATTAGCCAGCTGCACTTCCAGCATACCGCCATCAGCAACCTTCACCGCCCAGTCTGCATCTGCTTTAAGAGCGGCGGTGCTGTCAATTTTATTCTTATTTTGCTCTTCTGCCATTTCCTTTGCGTCTTTGCCCGTGCTGTTTGCAGTGGCGCCGGGTGAATTCCCATTGTTACAGGAAAAAATAATCAATGCACTATATAGTGTGCAAATGCTTAACAATAACTTTTTCATATCCTTGTTTTTTGTTTAGAAAAATTTATTGACAGGGTTCAACAAGCAAGCCAACTGCAGGACAGGCCGCCCTTGCAACTGAAATACAACGGAGTATTTCCTGCAGCCAATAAAAAAATCATAAACAGTAAACAACTGCTGAATAAATATGTGCCCATATTGGGGAGATGCCGCTGCACAAAAAGTCCTTACCGGCCGGGAAGTTTTTACTCATTTGCCGTCACCTGTTATTACCTGCCGTGGCAGCTCCTGTGGCATGATTTTTACGCAGGCACCAATTGTATCCAGGCTTTCCCTATGGCAAGGTTCAAAACATACCTGTATTCTTTCGCAATAGCACATTTATTTTTTGCTGTATTCCTGTTCTTCGGCGCAGGTATTTTTGCCAATATGCCCGGCCAGGCCTCCCCTTTTTTAAATGAATATTATATCGTGGTATTTGGTGTAGTAGCCACGCTGTTTCAAACAGTGCTTTTCACCGTATTGTCAAAGCTCTTCAGCATTAACGGTATCACTTTCTTTTTGGTAGCAGCAGGCATGGAGCTGCTGGCAGCCAATATCCTGTTCTTCCTTTACAGGGCAGACACTGCTTTTTATGGGCTTACCGGTTCCATACTGCTCAATGGCTGCCTCATTGCTGCGCTCTTCATTACCATGCTGATAAGGGAATACAGCACCCTTTCTGAAACTTGCCGGTATTAAGTTGTCCCTGCACTATTTGCTTTTGCATCCTTCACCGCAATGAGAAGGTAAATACATTATCTTGTGGCTTTGTTATTTCAAAATCAACACCATGCTCAACACAAAAAAAATATCGTTGCTGCCGCTTTTTTTCTGCGCCTGCAGCCTGTATGCACAAAACACTGCCAGTAATCCCGTGCTTCTTCACTCCAATGCCCCCATACAATTTAATGCCGTAAGCGCTCCTGCGATAAGGCAGGCCGTGGATGAAAGCATTAAAAATTCCGATTCGCTGATAAAAAAGATAAGCAGTGTTGCCAAAAGCAGGCAAACAGTACAAAATACTTTGATGGCTGCAGATGAATTGTTTTATAACCTGGTGGATGTGCAGGCCAAGCTGGGCTTAATATCTGCTGCCTATATGGACGACAGCATACGCAATGCCGCCACCGATGAAAACAACAGGCTGGGGCTGTATTTCAGCAACCTGCTTTTGAACGAAGGGTTGTACACAGCATTAAAGCAGTTTGCCACCGGCAGCAAAGCAAAAGCCCTTACTGCCCCGCAGAATAAATTTTTAAAAGAAACGCTGCAGGGGTTTGAAAAGAACGGCATGAAGCTGCCTGCTGCCGAAAGAAAAGAGCTGGAGGCCATTAACGGGAAAATAATAGAGCTCGGCAGCCAGTTCGATAAAAACATCGCTGAAAGCAAAGACAGTCTTGTATTTACGGAAGCGGAATTAAAAGGCGTGCCTGACCGCAATAAAGAAAGCTGGAAAAAGCCGGATGGCAGCTATGTGGTGTATATCAATAATCCTAATTATACCACCATCAGCCAGTATGCAGAAAGCAGCGACAGCAGGCGCAGGATATTTTTACATAACTGGAACAAAGCATATCCTGCCAACATAACGGTGCTGGACAGCCTGTTGTTTTACCGTCAAAAGCTGGCGCAGAAGCTGGGCTTTAAAAGCTATGCCGCTTATGCAGTGGCAGATAAAATGGCGGCCAGCACTGATAATGTATGGAATTTTGAAAATGACCTTACCGGCAAACTCACCCCCGGCGTTACGAAAGAGCTGGCAGTGCTGAAAGACCTGAAACCACAAAAGGACAGCTTTTTCGCCTGGGATTTTGCTTATTATAATAAGCAGCTGCTGGACGCCAAATACAAATTGAATACGGATGAGCTGAAGGAATATTTTGAAATGAACAATACCATCCAGGGCATGTTTGGCGTGTATGAAAAGCTGTTCAATATACAGGTAAGGGAAGTGAAAGGCAGCCCTGTATGGGACGGTAAGGTGAGAAGCTTTGAAATGCTGAAAGACGGGAAAAAGACCGGCAATTTTTATCTTGACCTCTATCCCCGTGAAAATAAGTACAAGCATTTTGCCTGCTTCCCCATCAGCCAGTACAGGATTGCTAATGGAAGAGAAGTGCTGCCGGTGGCGGCCCTGCTCTGCAATTTCCCCGAAGGAAGCGCCGGCCAGCCTGCATTGCTGCCGCATGGCGATGTAATTACCCTGTTCCATGAGTTTGGTCATTTGGTGCATTTCCTGCTGTGCCATCCTGCAATAGCATCACAAAATGCGTTTGGGGTAAAAGGTGATTTTGTGGAAGCGCCTTCCCAGTTTTTAGAAAACTGGTGCTGGGAGTATGCTTCGCTTAAAACTTTTGCCAAACACTATAAAACCGGTAAAGTGCTGCCCAAAGAATTGTTTGATAAAATGAAAGCATCGCAGCAGGTAAACAGTTCTATCACCACCATGCGCCAGGTGTACCTCGGCACTATGGATTTTACTTTTGAAGATAAATACGAACAATCTGCCGCAAAGGGATTGCTGCAGACTTCCAGAGACCTGTACAGCATTACGCAACAGCCCTATCCCGACAGCACTAATTTTATCTCCTCCTTCGGCCACCTGAATGGCTATGGTGCCAATTATTATGGCTACCTGTGGTCGCTGGTGTTTGCAAAAGATATGTTCTCCTCTTTTCAAAAAGAAGGCGTGATGAATAAACAAACCGGCCTGCGCTACCGCAAAGAAGTACTGGAAAAAGGCGCTACCAAAAGCGAAATGGATATGCTGCGCAGCTTTTTGGGAAGGGAGCCCAATTCAAAAGCATTTTTACAATCGCTGGGGATAAAGTAAAAACACATAACGTATATAAAAACTAAAAGGGAATGAACTATATCATTCCCTTTTTTATTGTCATTCATTTTTCTTCTATTGTTTTACCGGCTCTGCCGCAGGTTTCACTTCTTCCGCAGGCTTCTTACAGCACTTGGGCAGTTTGTTATAAGCTTCTTCATCAGCCGTTACATCATCTGCATCATAGCCTGCATTGGCAATGGCGGTTTTGATTTGCTCAATATTGTTGCGGTCTTTTATGAATACTACGGTAGTGGTTTTCTTCTTATAATCCACGTTTACGGAACTAATGCCCGGCTCTCTTTTGAGGTAGCTTTCAATTTTATTCTTGCACATTTCACATTGTACGGTGGGTGTTTTTATTACCACTTTTTGTGATTGAGCAAAGCCTGCTAATGCAAAAGCAAAAAAAGCGAATACAGTAAGCGTAACGGTTTTCATTGTTGTATAATTTTTATTGAAGGTACAAATTATCTTCCCCATGCCGATGGGTTTTGGCGCCAGTTTAACAAAGTTGCCTGCTCCCCTGCATTTACCAATCCCTTTTCAATGGCAGCTTCGATCAATACGGGATAGTTGGTCAATGACCGGTAAGATAGCCCGGCATCTGCAAAAGCTTTGTCTGCCACATCAAAGCCATAAGTGAAAATAGATACCATGCCTTCCACCTGCAACCCTTCATTGCGCAGCACTTCCACCACCTGCAGGCTGCTTTTGCCGGTGGAAATAAGGTCTTCCACCACCACCACTTTCTGACCCTTTTCATAAAAGCCTTCAATCTGGTTGCCGAGGCCGTGTTCTTTTGGTTTGGGGCGCACATAAATGTAGGGCAGCTTTAATTGATCGGCTGCCATGGCACCCCATGCAATACCCGCCGTGGCCACGCCTGCCAGCACTTCTGCCTCCGGGAACGTAGTGAACAGCACATTGCACATCTCACTTTTAATAAATTCGCGGATATAGGGAAACGAAAGCACTTTCCGGTTATCGCAGTAGATGGGGCTTTTCCATCCGCTGGCCCAGGTAAAAGGCTGTGCAGGATTTAATTTTATTGCATTAATTTGTAGCAGCTTTTCCGCCACGGCTTTTTCATTCGTCATGGCGCAAATTTATACCAGCGCCGCATTCATTTAAATTTTGTTATGCACATTAAAATCTATTTTGGCGACAAACCTGTTTATCTCTGCGATGACATCAATAAGGAGCTGAATGAGATACTGCACCATCCTGATGCAGTTTTCATTGACGAGATTTCCAATGCTGCCATCAAATCGCTGTTGCATGAAATAGTGAAAGAAGAATTTCATGCGGGCGTGTTATGGAATGCCGATCTTGAAAAATTAAAGAAAGCTTTTTTTAAACATTTTACATTGATAGAAGCAGCAGGCGGCATTGTGCAGAATGACAAAAAAGAAATTCTTTTTATTTACCGCCTTGAAAAATGGGACCTGCCCAAAGGCAAGGTGGAAAAAGGGGAAAATATTGAAGCAACTGCCGTAAGGGAAGTGGAAGAAGAAACAGGCGTAACCAATTTGAAATTAAAAAAGAAGGTTGGTGAAACTTATCATACTTACAATGCCTACGGCAAACATTTTTTAAAGACCACTCATTGGTACCATATTACCTGCCCTTCCAAACAAATGCCCAGGCCGCAGACAGAGGAAAACATCACGGAAATAAAATGGGTAAAGCCGGCGAATATTAAAGAACCGCTGAAAAATACTTACCCTTCTATAAAAGATATTCTGTCACAATTGGGAAGTAAATAAATTGTTTCTCGTCTCTCGTTTTACGTTGCTGGTTTCTCGTTATTGGCTCTTTTAGTTTTGTTGCCCATTGCACAGAACAAGTTTACACTTATCTGAACGGAAATGAATCTTAAATAGTAACAATGAGAGAAAACAATTTTAAACCGAAAGTACTTAACGAGAAACGAATAACGGTCAACGAGAAACAAGAAACAATATTAAAATGCCTTCTTCAATATCGCCAGCGTTAACCGGCTGATACAAATTAAATGTTCGCTGTCATCATAAATTTTAATATCCCACACATGCGTAGTGCCGCCGAGGTGCAATGGCTTTGCAATACCATGCACATAACCGCTTCTTGCGCTGCGGATGTGGTTGGCATTGATCTCAAGGCCGACGCAAATAAATTTATTGGGGTCAAGCACCAGCTGCGATGCTACGCTGCCGATGGTTTCGGCCAGTGCACAGCTGGCGCCGCCATGCAATAAACCATAAGGTTGCTTGGTGCGCTGGTCAACCGGCATTTTTATTTTCACAAAATCATCGCCCAGCTCTGTCCATTCCATTCCCAAAAATTCAGCCATGGTGCCCGGCTCAATCGCACCGAGGTCTGTTATTTTCAAATTTTTATTAAACCAGATTGACATAGAATATCGTTTTTAAAGTTTTGTAATTTTTTTAATGGAATCATTCACAATTCCCGGTAAAAATTGCGACACATCTCCCCCGTTCTTCAATACATCCCTCACCAAAGTGGATGCCACAGAAGTGTATTGCGGCAGGCAGGTGAGAAAAACCGTTTCTATATGCCCGTTAAGGCTGCGGTTCATATCAGCGATTGCCTTTTCATATTCAAAATCGTTCACATAGCGGATACCGCGAAGGATAAAATCAGCGCCTACTTTTTTGCAGCATTCCACTGTCAGGCCTTCATATACCACAGCATCCACTTTAGGTTCGCCGGCATAAATTTCTTTCAGCCATTGCAGGCGCAGCTCTTCATTAAACATCGGCACCTTGTTCACGTTTCTTCCAATGCCTACCACCACTTTATCAAATAAAGGAATTGCCCGGTTGATGATATCTGTATGTCCCAGTGTTACGGGATCAAATGTGCCGGGGAACAAGCAAACTCTCATATCAATGGATATTTAGTTATCCCGATAGCTATCGGGAGATAATTGATAATTTTTTCAACTTACAATGGCCATATTTCTCAGCAGGCAGCAACATACCGGAAGCATTATCAATTAACCCATTATCAGTTATCAATTATTTCTTCCTGCTAAAAGATACAACACCGCCATCCGCACTGCCACACCGTTTTCTACCTGCTGCAAAATAATAGATTGTTTGCTGTCGGCCACATCGCTGTCAATTTCCACTCCCCTGTTAATGGGGCCGGGGTGCATGATGATGATTTCTTTTTTCAAGCCGTCCAGCAATTGCTTATTGATGCCGTAAGCCAAATTGTATTCCCTCAATGAGGAGAATAATACCTGGTTTTGCCTTTCCAGCTGTATGCGCAGCACATTCGCCACATCGCACCATTCCAGCGCTTTTTTTACATTGTATTCCACCTGTACGTTCAGCGCTTCGCTGATGTATTTTGGTATCAATGTCGGCGGGCCTGCCACCATCACTTCGGCGCCCATTTTATTCAATAAATAAATATTGCTTAATGCCACCCTTGAATGCATGATATCGCCGATCAATACAATTTTCTTTCCTTCCAGGCTGCCTAATTTTTCTTTGATGGAAAACGCATCCAGCAATGCCTGCGTGGGGTGTTCATTGATGCCATCGCCTGCATTTACAATGGCAGCAGGGATATGCCTGGCTAAAAAATGCGGCGCCCCGCTGGCGCTGTGCCGCATCACCACCATATCCACTTTCATGCTCAGGATATTGTTCACCGTATCCAGCAATGTTTCGCCTTTGGATACGGATGAGCCTGATGCCGTAAAATTAATGGTATCGGCGCTGAGCCTTTTTTCCGCCAGCTCAAAGGAGATTCTTGTACGGGTGCTGTTCTCGTAAAATAAATTCACAATGGTCACATCCCGTAAAGAAGGTACTTTTTTAACCGGCCTTTGTAAAACTTCCTTGAATTGCGAAGCAGTAGATAAAATAAGTGAGATGTCTTCCCGTGAAAGGTCTTTAATGCCCAGCAGGTGTTTGGTGGATAGTCGCATTAAAAAGCAAAGCTATGGTTTAAAGTTCAGAAAAAAAAGTCCATGGCCGGTAGTCCATAGCTGGCAATCCTTTGTTGAGACTGCATAACCTTAATACAACAACTACCGGCGAAAACTTCCATCGACTATGGACTATTATCTATGGACTTAAATTTAGTACAACACCACTTCCTCCCTGTCCCACTCTACTTTTACTTTTTGCGAGCTTACCGTGTCAATGGCACGGCCAAAATAATCCGGCTGTATGGGCAACTCACGGTTAAAGCGCCGGTCAACCAGCACACACAATTCCACTTTTTGCGGGCGGCCAAAATCCTGCAGAGCATCCAATGCGGCCCTGATGGTACGGCCTGTGTACAATACATCGTCAATCAGCACCACGTGCTTCCCCTCTATGGAAAATAGAATATCAGTGCTGTTGGCTTTATGCAGCTCATTCCTCACATCATCACGGTAAAAAGTAATGTCCAATACACCGTACTGTACTTTTTCGCCGGGGAAAAGGCGCTGTATATTGTCAACAATCAACCTGCTCACCTGCACACCCCTTGGCTGCAGGCCAATAAACACCACCTCATCAAGTGTGCTGAGGTTTTCCACCAGCTGGTGCGACAGCCGGAGCAGGCTGAGCTGTAACTGCTGCTTATTAAAAATGGTTGTCAAAGCTTATAAATTAGGTGTGCTAAAGTAACACAATCCTATCCATTAAAAAAGGGCTTCCTGCGGAAACCCTTTTTGGCTGCTATAACTATGGGTTGTTACCTGAACTGGTAAAATACACCTGCCTGCACCACTGAATTTCTTACATTGCTGGTGTTGGCAACTGTGATGTCGGACACGCCTAAATTATAGCGTACATCAAACCCAAAATTTGCAGGTGTAATGTACCCGATACCAAATGCCCATGAAAAATCGCCTGACTTAAAGCTGCTTTTTATATTGTTGGAATGTTCCGAAGTTTTTGCTGCCGCATCCACCAGCAGGCCGGCCTGCGGACCGGTTTCGAGCCTGATGCCAACAGGTGTCATGTACTGTACTAAAAAAGGCAGGTTGATATAGCCTAAATGATACCTGAAATCATTATCGCCTGTGGCAAACCTGGTGCCCTGCCCGGAGTAAACCAATTCAGGCTGCAAAGCGATATACCGGTTCAAATGAATGTGAAGCAGCATACCTGCATTTACGGATGTTTTCATTTTGTAGTCAGAACCCTGGTCGTTGGTAAAGTTGGCTGCATTTACGCCGAATTTTAAACCAAACTGTGTGCTTTGGGCTGTTGCCCCTGCTGTTATAAACAAAAGGAACAACCCGCTTAATAATGTTTTCATACAATAACGTTTTGTTTGCACACAATGCTTAAATAAGCGTGCCATTCCATAGTACGCTAAGCGCCACCTGATTACTAACGGTCACCCGTAGATGTATTTCCTCAAAAAGAGAAAGGCTGTACATATAATACTGTCATCCCGAAGAACGAGGGAGCTGCTCACAAAAAAGCAAACGTTGAGCATCGGCGCTATTGCCCAACAGGTTCCCCACCCTTTTGAAAATAATTTCTATAGCAGGTTTCTGCGCCGGGTTCGGAATGACAGCTTTATTCTTCCCCCAAAAACGGGTAACGGTAATCCGTAACCGGAACAAAAGTTTCTTTAATCGTTCTTGCACTTAACCAACGATAGAGATTAAGCATAGAACCTGCCTTATCGTTGGTGCCGCTGGCCCTGGCGCCACCAAAAGGCTGCTGGCCTACCACGGCACCCGTGGGTTTGTCATTGATGTAAAAATTACCGGCGCTGTTGCGGAGTTTATTGGTAGCCGTTTCCACTGCATACCTGTCTTTGGCTATAACCGACCCCGTTAGTGCATACGGCGAAGTGCTGTCAACCAGTTTCAATGTTTCTTCAAATTTATTTTCATCATACACATATACCGTGAGCACAGGGCCAAAAAGCTCTTCACACATCGTTACATAATTTGGTTCCAATGCTTCTATAATGGTTGGCTCAACAAAAAAGCCTTCGGTTTTATCACATTTGCCGCCTGCCCATATTTTCGCTTTCGCATCTTTCTTCCTGGCGCCTTTGATATAGTTTTCCAGTTTATCAAAACTTTTTTCATCTATCACCGCATTGATAAAGTTGCTAAAATCTTCCACGCTGCCCATCTTCATCGTTTTCACTTCTGCCACTAATTTCTTTTTTATTTCAGTCGCCAGGTTGGAAGGTATGTAAGCCCTTGAAGCGGCGCTGCATTTTTGCCCCTGGTATTCAAAAGCACCTCTTGCCAAAGCGGCCACTGCCACATCCACATCGGCGCTTTTATGTATCACTACAAAATCTTTTCCGCCTGTTTCGCCCACAATACGGGGATAGGATTTGTATATGCCTGTGTTTTTACCAATGGTCTCCCACATTTTATTAAACACACCCGTACTACCGGTAAAGTGTATCCCGGCAAAGTCAGGATGGTTGAAAATTACATCGCCCGCCGTAGGCCCGTCTACAAAAATCAAATTGATAACACCATCGGGCAGGCCGGCCTCCTTTAAGATACGCATGAACATTTGTGCGCTGTACACCTGTGTATTGGCGCATTTCCACACCACCACATTGCCGCACAAGGCAGCGCTGGTGGGCAGGTTGCCGCCAATAGCCGTAAAATTAAAAGGCGTTAATGCAAAAACAAAACCTTCCAGCGGCCTGTACTCCACCCTGTTTTTAATGCCGGCGCTGCTGATGGGCTGCTGCCTGTATATCTCACTTAAATAATGCACATTAAAGCGGAGGAAATCTATCAATTCACAGGCGCTGTCAATTTCTGCCTGATAGCAGTTCTTGCTTTGCCCCAGCATGGTGGTGCCGTTCATGTAAGGGCGGTATTTGGTAGCAATAAGGTCGGCGGCTTTTAAAAATATATTCGCCCTGTTCTCCCAGCTCATGGCCGCCCATTTATCTTTTGCCCTCAGTGCGGCATTGATGGCTTTGGCTACATGCCTTGCCTCACCCAAATGAAAATGGCCCAGCACAAAATTTCGTTCGTGCGGCGGCGTTATGACCACTGTATTGCCTGTACGCACTTCTTCGGCACCAATGTACATCGGCACGTCTGCCTTTTTGCTTTTCAGTTCGGCCAGTACTTCCTTTAATCTTTTTTTCTCAGCACTTCCCGGTGCATAATTCAATACAGGCTCGTTAGCAGGTATGGGATAATAAAAATCTCCGTATTGCATGGCGTTTATATTTTAATTGATAAAAGCTGAACAAAGGTATGCCGCACAAGTGAGTGACACAACGATGCTGAACAGAATTCATAAAGCCCGTGAATAAATAATTTTTCTTAGCCACAGATTTCACAGATTAACACAGAATATATGCCTACGGCATATTTTGTTAGCCACGAATTTCACGAATTAACACGAATGTTTTTCCTATTAAATTCGTAGTTTTTTTCTGTGTCAATCTGTGCTATCTGTGGCTAAAACTTTTTTCGTGTTAATTCGTGAAATTCGTGGCTTTTGTCTTTCTGTGTGTATCTGTAAAATCTGTGGCTAAAACTACGCTTCCGCCTCCTTCTCACTCATCAAATACGCCTTGATAAACCCATCCAGCTCACCATCCATCACCGGCTGCACATTGCCCACTTCATAATCGGTGCGGTGGTCTTTTATCATTTTGTAAGGATGAAAAACATAGCTGCGTATCTGGCTGCCCCACTCTATCTTTTTCTTTTTGGCATTGGCTGCATCACGTATCTCGTTGCGTTTTTGCAGTTCCAGTTCGTACAGACGGCTTTTCAGCATTTGCATGGCCAGTTCCCGGTTGCCGAGCTGGCTCCTGTCCTGCTGGCATACTACCACAATACCCGTGGGGATATGCGTTAGCTGCACTTTGGTTTCCACTTTGTTCACATTCTGCCCGCCGGCGCCGCCGCTACGGGAAGTTTCCATCTTCACATCCGCAGGGTTCACTTCTATCTTAATGGTATCATCCACCAATGGATATACATTCACCGAAGCAAAAGAAGTATGCCTTCTTGCATTGCTGTCAAAAGGCGAGATACGCACCAGGCGGTGCACACCGCTTTCTGCTTTTAAAAAACCATAGGCAAAGGGGCCTTCAAACTCAAACGTTGCCGTTTTAATACCGGCGCCATCGCCGTCCTGCCAGTCCAGCTCCTTAATGTTCCATCCCTGCTTTTCGCCGTACATGCGGTACATACGGGCCAGCATCTGCGCCCAGTCCTGGCTTTCGGTGCCGCCGGCGCCGCTGTTTATCTGCAGCACGGCAGGCAGCTCATCTTCCGGCTGGTTCAGGGTGCTTTTAAATTCCGCTTCTTCCACTGCGGTTATTGCCTTGTCGTAAGCCTCTTTGGTTTCTTCCTCTGTGGCATCCCCCTGTTTCCAAAACTCGAACAGCACGGCAAAATCCTCCACCGCCGTATCGGTACCGTCATACAGGCCTACCCAATACTCGTTGTTCTTAATCTCTTTTAAAATGGAAGTGGCACGGGCATTATCATCCCAAAAGCCGGGGCTGAGAGAGCGTTGTTTGTCTTCTGCTATTTTGTTTTGTCGGTTAGCGACGTCAAAGAAACCTCCTCAAGACGAGTACACGGTCTCTTATATCTTTTAATTGTTCTGTTGTCATAATGGGTGCGAAGGTAAGGAAGGGATTTAATATTTGGGAGGGAAGATTTAATACAGAGGGGCTGTGAGCAATAGTGCATAATTAAGCTTCGGTTCCGGCTATCGCTGCAAGTCCGGCACAAGGCATGGCTACAAAGCCTCACCGGGCTTTTCGCTCTATCCGGCAGCCCATAGGCAAATAAAATTCTTTCAGCAATTTAATGAAAACATTATATTGCAAATACTTTTAAACCTTCCAGCTCCTTAGAAAATAACCGAAGTCCAAAAAGCATAACAGTGTTTAAAAATAAAAAAGCGACTTGCGCCGCTTTGGATGTTTTCACAACATTAAAAATTTATTGTGATTTGCTTCATAGCGAAGGTAAATAAATAAGTAGAAAAAACAAAACAGATGGCAATAAAAGTGAGTGATAAATAAAACTTCGTAGATATGAAAAATATTAAAATTTTAGGCTTAGATATCGGAACTACAAGTGTTTCATATTCAATTATTGAGGCAACAGATGTAAAGAATATCAACCTTTATTTGAATTCAGAAACCGTTTCAGACATTAATAATGACCGAATTGGTTTTTGCAAAGATGAAAATGGAAATCCTATTGTAGGAGTGCGGATAATTTCACAGGATACAGACCGTTTTGACAGGGGCTTAAAACTTAACGACCCTAAAGGCAGTACACTTACGCCTACGGCAAACCGAAGAAAATTTCGTGGTATGCGCCGGATGAGAAACCGATATAAACTTAGGAGGAATAAACTATATAAGGCACTCTCGCAATTAGGCATAAAACCCGATGAAAAATATTTTACCAATGCTAAAGGTAAAAGAGGACAGAACAATGATATTGGAAAAGCGTTGTATGAGCTAAGATACAGGGCCTCTCAATCTGCTGTAACCTTAAATGAATTAGGCAGGGTATTACTACATCTCAACCAGCTTCGTGGCTATAGCAGCGACCGATTTGCAAAAGATGAAGAAACAAAGTTTGATTACTATTTGACAGAAGTGACTTTATTGGATTGGGAAAATAAAATTCCCTTTAATGAAAAAAACAATGCTAATGAAATCAAATATTATCAAGCCAAAATAAAAGTTCGTTTTGTAGAGCCATATATACAAATTGAAAATGACGAAAAAACCATATTCGAAACAATCGAAGGCTATATTTTCAAGAAGGAAATAAATTTTAAGCAGGGAGATTTTATTACCATCAAAGCCCCCGAATTTAAGCAAAACAAAAAAGGTAAGACAGTTATAGAAGAGTATTATAAAATTACTCCTACAACTCCTGACCCTACAGATTGGAAGTATAAATACCAAACTTTGCATAAAAATCTTGCTGAATGGTGCGGTAGAGGCGGAACTGTTGGCTCATACTTTTACAAACATTTTTACGAAACACAAAATCATTCCCGTATAAAAAATAATTTAGTAAACAGGGACTGGTATGAGCGTGAGTTTGATGCAATATGGAATGTACAGTATGCTGCACATAAGGAGTTTTTTGAAAGTATTGATGTAGAGAAGTTGACAAAAGAAACTTTTAAAGATTATTCGCAGGTTTTAAATGAAATTACCAGTAAAGAAAATAACAAAGAAAAGCTAAGAACGCTCATTAAAGATAAAATCGTTTTTTACCAACGTCCGTGGCAGCAGGCAAAAAGTAAAGGAAGATGTGAGTTTGAAAAAATACCTGTAAAAAGAGTGTATGCAATAAAAGGTACAGGAAAGAAAGAAATCAGAGATGAATATATTGGCAGACATGTTGTACCAAGGAGCCATCCATTATTTCAGCAGTTTAAAATATGGCAGCAAATAAACAATCTGAAATTATATTACAATACATCGGATGAAAAAATAAATCTCTTTGAAAATGCAACCCTTTTTGAAGAGCATACAAAGAAATCTATTGAACAGGTAAAGCTGCTGCTGTATAATAAACTGCAAAACAGTAAAACATTAAACTGGCGAAGTTTTGTAAAAGATGAATTAGAAATAGAAACCTTTGATGAAATAGAGGAAAAGGGGAAAGCAAAGGCTTCCAAAAAGTTTGGAGTTAATACAGAAACAGGAGAGTTAGCTAATACATTTTATTCCGTAAATTTTCGCAAGCGAAAAAAAGATGGCACTTATGACGATATAAAAATTAAAGGAAATACAACCAAAGCCGAGATAAAAAATATTCTCACTGAAAAAACTGACCAATGGTTTGAATTAACTCACGAACAAAACAAAGAGATTTCCAATCTTCAACTTTTATGGGAAATAATATACGATATAACAATTACAGACCCTAAAAAACTTGCAGCCACACTAAAAAAGCATTTTAATTTTGATGAAGGTATTTATGACCATTTGGCAAATATAAAATTCGATGATTCAGGAATGGCTAACCTTTCTGCAAAAGCCATTCGCAACATTTTGCCGCTAATGAGTACCGGAGATGGCTTAACAAAAAAAGCTGAAAAAAATATATCCGAACTCATTCAGCTAAACAAAGAAGAAGTTGATAAAATTGACAAACTTGAAAGCCTTAAAAATTTTATTACCGATAGAAAAGCAAGAGTACGTTTATCGAAATTCACACAGCAAGCAGATTTTAAATTTCTAAACTATTGGGAGGCTGTTGCGGTTGTATATGGTTCACATTCTTCCAAAAAATCAGAAAAGAAACCTGCAATTGGTAGAGTAAAAAATCACTCTATGAACAATCCTGTAGTGGAGAAAATTGTAAATGAAACTATTTCCATTGTCAATGAATTGTATGACAAACACAAGTTTGACGAAGTAAGAATTGAGTTAAGCAGAGAATTACGTGCAAGTGCGGATGAACGGCAACAAATATGGGAAAGCATGACCAACGGTGCCGCAAAAAACGAATGGGCAAAGCGTATGCTCAGAGAAATAAAGCAAGCATTATTAGACGAAAATAAAGATGTTTCCTATATAGATACGGAGGTTTCCGGAAGCAATTTGGATAAAATAAAAATCATTGAAGATGTAGTTAAATTCCAAAATGAAGCAGAATATAAAAACAAAGTAAAGGAGTATAAGCTAACCGAGCCAAGCAATGCAGAAGTAACGAAATATTTGTTGTGGCTTGAGCAAAATTTCAAATGTCCTTATACCAACCAGCCTATTCCACTAACAGATGTTTTTGCAAGAGGCAATGTTGTGGAAATTGAACACATTATACCGAGAGAAAGATATTACTCTAATGCTTATTCAAACAAAGTTATAACCTGGCGTGAAGTAAACCAGCTTAAAGAAAACAATGGCAATAGAACTGCTTATGAGTTTATTGTTAGTAAGCGAATAAACAATACAGTTAGAATAAGCAAAAAAGATTTTGAACTTGTTCCTGCCAGCCAATGGGAAGAGCATGTAAAATCAATGTTTCCCAAAGGAGGAAAAAGAAATAATCTTTTGCGAAAAGAAATTCCCGAAGACCCTATTGAAAGAACACTAAAAGAAACACAGTACATTAATAAGACACTAAAAGAAAAGCTAAGTGAACTTGTTGGTTTTGACAAAGTGTGGGTAACATCAGGCGCAGTAACAGACATTCTTAGAGAAAAATGGAAGCTGAATGATGTGTGGAAAGAATTAGTGGAAGAAAGGTTTACAAAATTCAATATTGGCGAGGTAAAAGACAGATTAAATCTAAAATATACCACACAACATTTTAATCCAAAAACAAACAGGTATGAAGATGTTGAAAAATTTGCCGGTATGTCAAAAAGAATTGACCATCGTCATCATGCCTTAGACGCAATCATTATTGCCTGTACCAAACAAAACCACATACAATATATTAACAACTTGAATGCCGCTAACAATGCCGACATTGATGATACAGACAGCCAAAAAAGAAAATATAAAAACATCAAAGCAGATATCTGCATCAGTAACAGTAATTCGAAATTTAAATTTCCGTGGAGTGAAAATGAATTCTTTCCAGAGGTTAAAGAGGCATTGAAGAGCATCATTATTTCACATAAAAACAGCAATGTTTTAATAAGCCCCTCAAAGCACCGAAACAATAAAGAGATTAAAACCGGCAAAGTTGCATCTATAAGAGGAGAGCTGCATTTGCAAACCAATTATGCCAAAAGAAACTATTTTGAAAATGAAAAAATCGAAATAGAAAAATTGATACCACTTCTTTTTAAAAAGAAAATGGAAAATCAAAATCAATCAATGATTCGCTTCAAATCATTAGAGGAAATCATAAAAGAAACAGTTTTAAAAGAAAAATACCAGCAATTACTAATCCCCTTGTTCTACGAATATAACAAGGAGCAACTTACTCCATCTTCCTGCAAAGAGTATTCAAAAAAAGTTTTAGAAAAAATAAAGAATGAGGGAATTTTTATTAATTCAAAAACAAATGAGCCAATGACCTGGCTGTCGGTGTATACAGATAAAAATGCGTCTGTACGCCCCATGGGCTTATCAATGGATTTGAACAGCGAAAAAGAAATCAAAGACATTGTAAATCCACGCCTGAAAAGAATAGCCAGTTACAGGTTAGGGTATGTAAACGAACAAATAAAAGCCATTAAAGACCAAAAGCTATTTAAGGATGAAGAAAATGCTTTGATTAGGCAAGTGAAAGATATTCCGCTATACAGCAATGCTATTTATGAGGTACGAGTAAAAAAAGAAGAAAATGAATATAAATGGATAGAACTAAAAACCCTGACATTATCTGATATTGAAAAAATAGAGTATGCTAATTCCATTACAACTTCTGCTATTAAGAAAAAAATATCAGAGTATTCTCTCGACGAATTGAGGACACATTACATAACGAGTCCAATCTTTCTATCAGAAAAACACATTCTTGTTAACAAAGCGAGGCAAAAGAGTTTCTTTCAAGATTTATATCAACTAAATGATGGCAGGCATGTTTATTCCCGTGATGTGTTTATGACCTACATTTTTGTTCCAAAAGGGGTAAATAGGAAAGATGCCAAACGGGAAATAGAATTTTTAAAATTCTTTGATGCTGTTAAAATTATCACTTCTGAGAAACCGGATAAAATTGATTACACCAAATTAATGGTAAAGCCCGAATATGAATTGCTCTTTACTTTATCTAAAAACGATATTGTTTACCTGCCGGAAAAAGAATTAACAGATGAACAGCTTAATGAAATTAATTGGGCAAACAGGAGTGAAGTTATTCCAAAATTATACGTAGTTAAGGAAATGCCTGCAAGTTTAGGAAAAATAATCTTTCAACATATTTATAAATCTGATTCAATTTCTGTTAGTGAAGAAGAAGCAAAATCTTTATTTGGAGATTCTAAAAAACTTGAAGAAGAAATAAAATACGGCGATACTAATATGTGGAAGCGATGTATAAAAGTAAACATAGACAAATTGGGAAACAGCATTAAACCATTTTGGAAATAAAGGCTAATTATAATGATAAAACGCACCATCTGCATCCAAAACGCCTGCTTCCTGAAATTCAGAAATGAACAGATGGTAGTAAGCTATGCAGGCGTAAAAGGCATGGAAGATATACCCGACAAAACAGTTCCTATTGAAGACCTGAGCATGTTAGTATTAGAACACCAGCAAATAAGCCTTACCCATTATCTGCTTGATAAATTGGTAAGCGCCAACGTAGCCGTGGTAACTTGCAACGACAGCCACCACCCTACCGGCCTGCTAATGCCCCTTGAAGCCAACACCCTGCAAAGCGAACGTTTTAAAGCGCAGATAGAAGCAACCGAACCATTAAAGAAACAACTATGGCAGCAGGTGGTAAAAGCAAAGATCAATAACCAATGTGCAGTATTAAAAAAATGGGACAGCAAATGGCTGCTGCTTAAAAACCTTGCCGAAGATGTAAAAAGCGGCGATGCAGATAACAGCGAAGCAACAGCCGCAGTGCATTATTGGCAAAACCTTTTTCCAGCAGCATGGAATTTTTACAGGAAACGGAATGGGGTGCCACCTAACAATTTATTGAATTACGGGTATGCCATTATAAGGGCAGGCATGGCCAGGGCAATCGTGGGTGCAGGCCTGTTGCCAACATTAGGTATTTTTCACCGCAACCGCTATAATGCTTATTGCCTTGCCGATGATATGATGGAACCTTACCGGCCTTTTGTAGATATAATAGTAAGAGGCATTATAGATAAAACATCGGCGGTGGATACACTTACTACCGAACTAAAAGTGCAATTGCTGAAGTTGCCGGAAATGGATGTATTGCTGAACAAAGAAAAAAGCCCGTTGATGGTGGCAATGCAACGCACCGCAGCTTCGCTGGCAAAATGCTATACAGGCGAACAAAGAAAATTATTATTACCCGAAATACCATGAGGGCCGACCGCTTAAATGCCTACCGCATTATGTGGGTGCTTGTATTTTACGACCTGCCAACCGGCACCAAAAAAGAGCAGAAAGTAGCTGCAGGCTTCCGTAAAAAAATACTGGAAGACGGCTTTGCCATGTTCCAGTTCAGCCTTTACCTGCGGCATTGTGCCAGCGCCGAAAATGCCAATGTGCATGTAGCAAGAGTAAAAAAGATACTGCCCGAAAAAGGAAAGATCGGCATAATGACCATTACCGACAAGCAATTTGGCAATATGGAGATATTTCACGGCAAAGACCCGGCAGAAGCAGTAGATGTTCCCCAACAACTGGAACTGTTTTAGAAAGATAAAAAACACCCCGGCGGTATAAATTGCCGGGGCATTTAATTCAGTTTTTTCTTTCTATTTTCTTTCTAAACAATTGAAAAACAGCGCTTCCACCGTATCCTGTTGTTATCAAAAATAAAAAGAACTAAGATTGAAAGCAAATCACAACATTTTTATGACGGTTACGCCGTCAGCGTTTGTTGTTATCAAAAATAAAAAGAACTAAGATTGAAAGCAAATCACAACAGGCGGGAGCTTGCTTACTCATTTCTCAAAGTTGTTATCAAAAATAAAAAGAACTAAGATTGAAAGCAAATCACAACTGATTTTACAAGACGTTCCAGCAGATCAGCGTTGTTATCAAAAATAAAAAGAACTAAGATTGAAAGCAAATCACAACGTGTAGTGGACGATTGCTTGTTTCCACGTAGTTGTTATCAAAAATAAAAAGAACTAAGATTGAAAGCAAATCACAACTGCAGTCAAGTCAATTGGTATATTCGGAGGTTGTTATCAAAAATAAAAAGAACTAAGATTGAAAGCAAATCACAACATCCACAACTAAAAACCAAATACCATGCAAGTTGTTATCAAAAATAAAAAGAACTAAGATTGAAAGCAAATCACAACTTATCGGTGCCACGAATACGTCCAGTTGTAGTTGTTATCAAAAATAAAAAGAACTAAGATTGAAAGCAAATCACAACCGTCTAGCCAGTCGTCGTAGGTTCCTCCGCGTTGTTATCAAAAATAAAAAGAACTAAGATTGAAAGCAAATCACAACTCCTAAGTTTTTGTTTACGTTGGTCATGTAGTTGTTATCAAAAATAAAAAGAACTAAGATTGAAAGCAAATCACAACACGTTTCCGCTTGGTATGTTTGCGGTTGCTGTTGTTATCAAAAATAAAAAGAACTAAGATTGAAAGCAAATCACAACTTATGGGCGCCACGAATACGTCCAGTTGTGTTGTTATCAAAAATAAAAAGAACTAAGATTGAAAGCAAATCACAACTCTGAGTATCTTCTATGGAAAGAGAAAGTTGTTATCAAAAATAAAAAGAACTAAGATTGAAAGCAAATCACAACTGTCTTAAGCCTGCTCATTAATTCTGGCAAGTTGTTATCAAAAATAAAAAGAACTAAGATTGAAAGCAAATCACAACAATGTCCAAGGCCGGGTCAATAAATATTGGGTTGTTATCAAAAATAAAAAGAACTAAGATTGAAAGCAAATCACAACTAATACGCCGGAGGATAGTTTCACCGACCGTTGTTATCAAAAATAAAAAGAACTAAGATTGAAAGCAAATCACAACGCGGCTAAACATACCTTCTGATTCAGCAGTGTTGTTATCAAAAATAAAAAGAACTAAGATTGAAAGCAAATCACAACAGCAATTCTTGTTTGCCTAAATGGCTGACGGTTGTTATCAAAAATAAAAAGAACTAAGATTGAAAGCAAATCACAACGCATTGGTTGCCACTTGTGCATTCCCTGTGGTTGTTATCAAAAATAAAAAGAACTAAGATTGAAAGCAAATCACAACAGACGCAGGAGATGCGCAGAACGGAAACTAGTTGTTATCAAAAATAAAAAGAACTAAGATTGAAAGCAAATCACAACTGGAATTCGTAATGAACGAAGACCTTGTTCGTTGTTATCAAAAATAAAAAGAACTAAGATTGAAAGCAAATCACAGGTAGTGTCTCATTTTAATTTTTTTCCACATTTATTTGGTAAGGGGGAAATCCTACCTTTATGAAATGAAAGTTAAGGGCACATATAGTAGCGATCCCAACGTGAACGCCAAGAAAATTGTTGATCTGTTAACCGGGTCGAATGATAAAAGGAAGGTGGTTGAAAAAAAGAAGCCCCGTAAAAAGAAATAAAATCTTACATGGCTAACCTCAGTTGCCTCCTTTCGCAGGATCATTGGGGCCTGCATCGTCCAACCCTAAATCTTTTCTTTTTTTCTCTGCCAGCTTTTTTGCAATGATCGTAATAGCCTTATCCCTTAATTCACTCGGATTGGTGAGAATTATATCTCCTTTTTTCGTTACTGAATATTCTCCTTTAGATTTCATATTTCTGATGTGTTTTAATTAAACCAAACCTATTGACGGAATTAATAACGCTGCTAAAGTAAGAAAAAGGGTAAAATTCGGTAGCAGGTCAGTTTGAAATTTCTTAGTTTAAAGTGCTTGACCTAATAAGTATCCTAATCATCTATACCCGGTTTACCTAATTTAAAAGTCATCTTTTTTTCAAAAAAAGTAATAATCATAATGGGAGCCTCTCTTTCATCCTCATAAAAAATAAATTTCATTTCTATATACCTTTTATCTTTTTGGTCTTCCATCGTATATAATACAGTTTTCCTGCCTAAATCATCGTATGAAATCTTTTCATGAGAGGCAAATTTCAAGTAGATAATTTCAGGTGTATATACTTTCAAGTCAAATCCTTCAAGCACTATAAGGACATTGCTTGGTTTAAAATCACATTTTGCATTTTGATCGTTTAAGAAGACTGTACAATACTCATAGGCTCTATACTTTCTTGTCTGTGCCATAGAAAAAAATGTGAGACTAACTGCAACAATAAAAAGCAAGTATTTCATACTGCATGTTTAAAACCATAGTCCCGGTTGGCTGGATGAATAAAAAAAGCGTGGGACTCAATAACTTTCGCAATCGAGGCACTTCGACAGGCCCACCATACAGAAAGCATAAGTACCCACGCTTTTTCACGTGAGCATTATTGCCTTTTTACTCTGTATGGTTTGCGAAAAGTGTCGAAGTTTTCGATTACAGAAAAAAGCTAAAACGCTAATATTTAATTATCCGAAGATAATAAAAATTAAGACTGTGCATTTTATGTGCATAAAAATGCGTAATAAAATTTAAAAATGTATATTACTTTGTAAAAAAATACAAACTATTTATATGAGTACTAATATTCTATTTTCCGAATCAGATCGAGCTACAATTCAAGAAATTAAAGGCTTGGAAAAAGAGTATGAGCAAAATGAACTAAAACTAAGGCAGTTACAAGCCGAGATTGACTTTAAAAAATCAAAGCTGAACATTTCTTGGATTTTCTTTATTTTAGAATGCCTTGATTTTAAAGATTTTTATGCTCTAAAAACACCAATTCAAGTTGCTAATTGTATTGAATCAAAGTTCGGTTTCTCAGCCAGCAGAGAGATTAAAAATGCTATAGCAACTACTCTTTCAAATATGTTCAATGATGGAAAAGTTGGTCGGATAACGATTAACAATAAAAGCTATTATGGTATTCCTAAATATTTCGATGATACACTTGAAAAGTTAAACGAGAAATATTATTCTTTTATAGAAGGAAGAAAACGAAATCCATAAATAAAAAACCAGTTGTATGCTTTAACGGAGACAATACAACTGGTAAGTAAAATTACATATCAAATGGGGCGGTAGCATAATGGCTAATGCAGAGGCCTGAAAAACTTTTGATACGGGTCCAATTCCCGTCCGCTCCATCTTTACTGCCCAAAGGTAGTAAAATTTTTGTGCAAAACCAAGCCAAAACTAATTGTATGAATAAGCTACCTATTACAAAACAAAAACAAATTCTACAGCTATTGGTTGAGGGAAACAGCCTAAGATCTTGTACCCGCATTGCAGATGTTTCTATTAACACCGTTACCAGATTATTAGAAAACGTGGGCAGAGCATGTATTAAGTTCCACGATGAGCATGTTCTAAATATTAAGGCCCAGAGATTACAGTGCGATGAAGTGTGGTCGTTCGTTTACCACAAGGAAAAACAAAACATTGAAGACAGAACAGACACCGGGAATATCTGGACGTGGATAGGAATGGATGCAGATTCCAAACTTGTCGTTTCCTGGTATGTCGGCAAAAGAAATCTCGATTCGGCATATTTCTTTATGAAAGACGTATCCAGCCGGTTAAGCACCAAGGTACAATTGACAACAGATGGCTACAAAGCATACATAAAAGCAGTTCATAAGGCTTTTGATGTACCTGTGGATTACGGCCAGTTAGTAAAGCTATACGGAGACGAAAGAAGCCGGGATAACGAAGGCAAAGAACAGCATGGCAAATATGTTGGTGCAGAAAAGGAAACCATCTTTGGAGAGCCCAACCACAAATTCACATCCACCAGCTTCATAGAAAGGCAAAATTTAACGATGCGGATGCAGATGAGAAGATTCACCAGGAAGACAAATGGCTTCTCCAAAAAGCTGGAAAATCACATATACTCAATCGCAATCCACTTTGTTTATTATAATTTTGTTAGGCAACACAAAACTTTAAGCATCACCCCAGCTATGCAGGCCGGGTTAACCAAGCGGTTTATGAGTATTGAAGATATACTTAAAATGGCAGCTTAAAATTCAAAGTGAGACACTACCAAATCACAACACAAATAATTTCGCTCCCGCCCAAATAAAGGTTGTTATCAAAAATAAAAAGAACTAAGATTGAAAGCAAATCACAACTACGAATTGAAAAAAGTAAATTAATTATAAGTTGTTATCAAAAATAAAAAGAACTAAGATTGAAAGCAAATCACAACATTTGGAAGAATTAGTACGGGTTTCTTTGGTTGTTATCAAAAATAAAAAGAACTAAGATTGAAAGCAAATCACAACATTAGAGACAAGTGGCTGGAGGTTGAAACGTTGTTATCAAAAATAAAAAGAACTAAGATTGAAAGCAAATCACAACTACAAAAGAAGTCTCTGATAAAAGATTCAAGTTGTTATCAAAAATAAAAAGAACTAAGATTGAAAGCAAATCACAACAAAAACGACAAAGGGCAAGACGTTGCGGCCGTTGTTATCAAAAATAAAAAGAACTAAGATTGAAAGCAAATCACAACTGCGTGCACACGCTTGGCGGCAATACGTCAGTTGTTATCAAAAATAAAAAGAACTAAGATTGAAAGCAAATCACAACAAGTTATCACCAAAGGCAAACCGATATTATGTTGTTATCAAAAATAAAAAGAACTAAGATTGAAAGCAAATCACAACGGAGCCGCCGTACTATTGACACAACAGGCGGTTGTTATCAAAAATAAAAAGAACTAAGATTGAAAGCAAATCACAACGCAAACATTTAATGGCATCAACGTAAACAAGTTGTAATCAAAAATAGAAAGAACTAAGGTTGAAAGCAAAGAAAGCCATCATCTGAACAACTCCCCCATTCCCACTTCACTATCCACCAACTGCTCCTTGTACCCATTATCCGCCACACCATACGTGGTAATCATGGTAAGCAGTATGGATTTTTTTGTTTTTGCCTGCATACGAAACACCTCTTTTTTTGCCTGCAGCTCACCTGCATAGCGCTTATCAATGGTAAATACTTTGTTACTGTATTTCATTTCGCAAATATTCACCACATTATCTGCCCTGTCAATTACCAGGTCAAGCTGCACACCCTTTTCACTTTTGCCGCCTTTGTGCAGCCACGAAAATTCGCCGGTATGCACAGCTCCTATCTGTAATGCCCGTTTTATTTGCCCAATGTGTTTTATACAAATATTTTCAAACGCATAGCCGCACCAGCTTTGGTATTGCGGTGTGGCCTGCTTGGTGAGCCATTGGCCTTTGGCGCTTGTCTTTTGCCCGTGCATGAACCGGAAATAAAATAATGAAAAACCATCGGTAAGCCGGTACAGGCTTTCCTTGCCTACCTTATCCAATGGGTAAGTTTTTTCAATAAAACCGCTTTCGGCCAGTTCATCCAGCGTTTTGGAAAGGGTACCCCCCGATGGCAGCCTGCCGCCTGCCAGCAGTTCGTTACGCAGAAGCCCTTTGTTTTTTGCAGCCAGCGCCTTTATTACCTGTATATGCCGCTCAGGATATTTAAACAGTGCCGCGTACAGGTTATCAAATTCGCCGGCCAGCATGCCATCTTTTGAAAAGCAGATGGCTTCAATATTTTGTGCTACGCTTTTGCCCCGTTTTACTTCATTAAGGTAAGCCGGGATGCCACCCATGGCCATGTACAGTTGCAGTATATCATAGCGGGTGTATTTTATATTTTTACTTAACAGGAATTGTTCTGTTTCTTTCAGGGTAAATGGCAGCAGCCTTATACGTTTGGTCACTCTGTTGTGCAGGCCGCCTTTGTTGTTTATCACTTTATCAATGATCCATGATGTGGCCGAGCCGCATATCACTACAATTATATCCGTTCTTGCAGAGGCGTACATATTCCAGAAATATCCAAAAGCAGAGAGGAAACCCGATCTATGGCTGTCCATCCAGGGCAGTTCATCAATAAAAACAACTTTCTTTTTTTTGCTTTTAAGCGAACTGATGCCTGCCTGCAGCCGCACAAATGCCTGCTGCCAGGTGGCAGGTGGGGCTGCCTGCGCCTTTCGGGGAAACCAGGCATTTAACTGTTCATTGAAATTAGCCAACTGGTCTTCCACGGCGCCTTCATACTGCCCGGAGCAACTGAACACAATATGTTCTTTGAAAAAAGTTTTGATAAGAAAGGTTTTTCCCACCCTTCTTCTTCCATACACAGCCAGCATTTCTGGTTGCGGTGTATGCAGTAATTCATCCAGTATGGCGGTTTCATCTTCCCTTCCAATAAGTATCATAAAAAATTATTAGTAGCCAAAAGTACATAAAAAAACATAGATTTGGCTGATAATAATTTTTAAAATCAGCTTTTGTTTTATTGAAGAAAAAAGATATTAGTAGCCAAAAGTGGCAAATAAAACATAGATTTGGCTGATAATAATTTGCTGGCTGCAATACAAACAACTATCGGACACTGCAATTACTCTCCATGTTTGCAGGCAGTAGCTATGAACAAGGTTTCCTCTCTTTCTGAAAAAAGCCGGCAAAGGAAAATATTACAAATGCCCGGCCTTTGTTTTGCCCGGCAACGCCCTTAACACTTCTGCCGGGCTGGAACCCATTCTCCGGATAATACCATAAGTAATGCTGCAAACTCCTGTTCAGCAACCACTTCCGGCAGGCATTTTTTTAAAGCAGGCGCTTTTACAGCATCAATCCCAAAAACCAGCAGTTTTCTCCAAAAATTCCCTATCCCAAAATACGTTCCCTCCCACTTATTCGTTATTGTAAAGTACTGCAGTGGTACACATTCAAACCAAAGAAACCAGGGTGCGGCAGATAAACAAAAAACTACTGGCTTGTTTTACCGGCGCCGGCTTTTTGCTGGTGGCGCTGCTGTCGTCTTACACTACGGGCACCCATTACCGCAATTACTATTTCAGCTCTTTTGATTCATTAGATAAGCAGCTCAGCCTGCTCAGCAGGCTGTCCCGCACCGCCGATCTCGAAAAAGACGCCGGGAGGGGCGCCGTTAAAGCTGCCATCAGCAATTGCCGCTTTAAGTTAAAAGCCTGCGATTTCTGGCTGCGCTATATTGAGCCCAATGCTTACCGCAGGATAAACGGCCCCCTGCCGGTGGAATGGGAAACAGAAGTATTTGAAAAATACGAACCGCCGTATAAACGGGAAGGCGCCGGCCTCAGCCTGGCCTTTTTGTACCTGGAAACAAAAGAGGTGCAGAAAGATTCGTTGCTGGGCCTGGTGAATGCCGCCACTGAGGCGTTAAGGGTATATTCAACAGACTCTGTTGCCGCCCTGCTCAACAGCCACGATGAATTTTATTTATGCAACCGCCTGTACCTGCTGAATCTTGCCACCATTTATACTACGGGCTTTGAATGCCCCGATACAAAACAAATCATTCCCGAGCTGAAAGGGATGATGCAAAGCGTGGCTGCCATTTACAGCGTTTTTAATAATGATTATCCCGGCTATGCTTTGGATAAAAGTTATTTGCAATTGTACAGTGATGCCATGGCATTTGTAAACAGGCAGCCTTTGGATTATAAACAGTTTAACCATTTCAGCTTTATCCGTGATTATGTGAATCCCTTGTTCCGCATGAACCAGCAGCTGATACAGCAATACAAAGTGCGGTCAAAAAGCCAAATGGATTATACGCTGAACGATAAGGCCAATGCTATTTTTGACAAGGCATTGTTTAAAGCGCAGGACAGCAAAGGCATTTATTATAAGATAAGCGACCCGGCAGTGCTGGCAGAGATAGACAGCATTGGCAAGCTGCTTTTTTACGACCCTGTTTTATCGGGCAATAACCGGCGGAGCTGTGCAAACTGCCATAAGCCGGGCAATGATTTTGCTGATACATCATTGTCAACACCTGTAGAATTTAACCATTCGGGTAGCCTTGCCCGTAATGCGCCTTCGCTGGTAAATGTGGTGTACAATCATTTGTTACAAACAGACGGAAAATTTTTGACCCTGCAGGAGCAGGCCAAAGCAGTAATGACCAATCCTGCTGAAATGAACGGCAATGAAGAAGAAATTGTACAAAAAGTTTTATCCTGCAATGGCTATAAAAAATATTTAGACAAGTTTGCTGCTTATACCAATGAAAGCAAGCCATCACTAAACCATATTATTTCGGCCATCACGTATTATTACGGCCAGTTCAGCAATTACTATTCCCCTTTTGATGCAGCCATGAACAGCGGGCAGGCCATTGATAAAGAAGCTGTGGCGGGCTTTAATGTATTTATGGGCAAGGCGCAATGTGGCACCTGTCATTTTGCACCGTTGTTCAACGGCATCAAACCGCCGTATATCAACAATGAGTTTGAAGTGCTGGGTGTGCCGCAGGATACTTTCTTCAAAGCTATCAGTAGTGACAGCGGCAGGTATAAAATACATGCAGCGCCGGAAACGCAAAATGCTTTCAGAACACCTACGATAAGAAATACAGCATTGACAAAATCCTATATGCACAATGCAGTGTTTAAAACATTGGATGAGGTGATTGATTTTTACGATGCAGGCGGTGGTGCCGGTAAAGGCCTTGCTGTAAATAACCAAACATTGTCTTCAGATTCCCTGCACCTTAGCGCCACGGAAAAAAAACAACTGGTTGCTTTTATCAATTCTTTAAATGAAAGTGTGAAATTTGACACAGCGCCGCAGCAACTGCCCGCCAGCAAAAACAAAAAACTGAATGGCAGGAAAAGTGGCGGCGATTATTAGGTAAGCCACAGATTTCACTGATGCACACAGATAAAAAGAGAAACCACGAATTTCACAAATGCACACGAATAAAATACACTCTTCTGTGTTAATCTGTGAAATCTGTGGCCAAAACTTTTTTCGTGATAATTTGTGAAATTCGTAGCTCAAAATATTCAACATGAAATTAGCGGCAGCTATCCTTTTATTATTCTCTATTGTAACTTTCATTGCCTGTTCTTATGAAAAGAAGCTGGGCATTGATATGCCCGAAGGCTTTAGCAAAGAAAGGAAGAAACAATTGCTGCAGCAGTTTGCAGAGGGCAAGGCTGCTTATACCACCCATTGCGCCCGCTGCCACAATAAAAAAGTAAATGGAAAAGAAGTGATACCGGATATTACCTTTCAGCAGGCCGATACCTACCGGGTGCGTTTTGCCAACAGCGAACATAAAAATGAATTGAGAACAGAGAATGTAACGGAAAAAGACCTTGACATGATCGTTATCTTTTTCAAATATAAAAAGCCGTCCGGCGTGGCGCCGTTTTAAGTTTTTAACCACAAAGGGCACAAAGAATCAATTATATTTATAAACCTTATCCATCTCACTGACGACTGACGACTGACGACTGACGACTGACGACTGACGACTGACCACTGACGACTGACCATTGACCACTGAAACTTAATACAGCACTAATTTCCTGTACAGCTCCTGCAATGTTTCTTCTTCATCATCACAAAAGCCGGGGTGCACACGGGATGTTTGAATAATGGTGCTTCGTACAGCAGTGAGCCAGCGAAACCTTGACGGCACATCTAATTTTGCAATAGGCCCCGCGCCTGCATCGCCGGCGGCAATTTTACAGAAAGATTCAAGGTTGCTCTTTATCTCCGCAATATCTGTTTCGCCGCAAAAGGCGGCAATGCGTTTTTCATCCACTGCATACAGGCACTTGAGAAAGCCCGTTTGCTTGCAAAAGAAGACAATACCGAGGTTGAGGAATTCTTCCCTCTCTACCCTTGGCACCAGCCGCAGCACTGCATATTCATATAAGCGTTTACCTTGCACCGTTAGCTTCGTTTACAAAATGGATAGAATTTTTCACCCTTGTATTGATAAAGTCTTTATAGCCCTGCCGTATAGTAGCTGCATCCATGCCCTCATCCCAGCTTAAAAAACCGTTGGGTATGGCATCCACTATATCGTTCACCAGTGTGCCTGTTACAATATTTTTCAACTGCCTGTCCACTTCCTCTAACTGTGACGCACAGGGCAGCAGCACATGGTCTTTTATTTGTGCAAAAGGCTTTTGCGCCTGCGCCACGGGATTATTCCATGCATGGTGAAAATATAAGGCAGCGCCATGGTCTATCAGCCACAGCTCTTTTTGCCATACCAGCATGTTCACATTACGGGCCGTGCGGTCCACATTCATCAGCAGGGCATCCAGCCACACAATTTTAGAGGCAAGCAATGCATCAATCTTTGTAACCAAAGGATCAAAGCTGATAGCGCCGGAAAGATAATGCAATGCCAGGTTGGTGCCCGTGCTTGCTTTCAGCAGGTCCTGTATCTCTTCATCAGGTTCTGTGCGGCCAAAAGCTTCGTCCAGGTTGGCAAAAACTATTTCAGGCACTTTAAGGCCGATGGCACGGGCCAGCTCGCCGCCAATCAATTCTGCTATCAGTGCTTTTACCCCCTGCCCTGCCCCGCGGAATTTCACCACGTATAAAAAACCATCATCGGCCTCTGCAATGGCAGGCAGCGAGCCTCCTTCACGAAGGGGCGTTACATAACGGGTAACCGTAACTGTTCTTAATTCGGGAGCAGGCATAATGATATGCAGCAAAAATAGCTGAAATAAAGGGTAAGAAAAAAGCCATGCAGCAACGCATGGCTTGTTATGTTTCCAGGGGTTTAATAATTATTGATGAAGCTGCACAGTACCAATATCGGTTTTGTCATACCTTCTTACTTCCACATTGGTAATGGTGCTGTCTCCGTAGCCATTAATGCCATCTATCAATACGGAATAACTGCCGGGCCTTAAGCCACGTATTTTAAATTTACCCTGATCCCACCAGGGCCATGCATAAGCGGTATCTGTTGCATTGAATGCTTTTATCAGCCCGTGTGTAAACACCGGCCTTACTTTACCTTCAATTTCGCCGGTGCTGTGCCTGCCAAAAGGTTTTATCACCGGCTTTAGCCAGTAGCCGCCGCTGAAATTCCTGACAGACCGCATAATGTCAAAATCGAGGAAGAATTGCAGGTCGTTTGCAGAAACTGAATCAAGGTATTCCCTGTGGATATTGATGAAAACAAAACTTTGGTTGTTGACAAGCTGTAATGGATACGATACACTGTCCACCACCACGCTGTTGTTAGTGCCAAGCGTAACTTTTATTCTTTCTATTTTGCCGTTAACAGCAAGGCCGCTTGCCAGCAATGTATCTGCGCCATTCCGCAATTGCAGCAGGTCGTACACACCGGCGTTAATGTTTAATGTTTGCCATACATTGCATTGCACAACGCTGTCATGGTCATCATCGCAGCCGGGCCTGTCGTGGTCTTCATCGCTATTGCGCCTGCAGGTATCTAATTTCACCTCCACTTTTTGCACATCAATATATACATGGCCATAATCTGCCGGGCCGTCTGTAAGGTATACTGAATATTTTACCTGCCCGGGCGGAACATTGCTTTCATTCACATCTTTTTGGCAAGCAAAAAACAATACAGCAACGGATACGCCCATTACGGTTAACGGGAGAATTTTAAGGAACGGTTTCATACAATTTAGTTTTTAGAGTGTGGAATTAAAATTCACTATTATGCCCGATGGGACAATAGTGCAATGCTGCCAGTCAAAAAAAATGCCATGCCGTCAAAATGTTGAAATCTTAACCGGCAAAAAGTAATTACCTTGTGTTTAGCAGGTATTATTAAGTGGTGAAAAAATATAGCTCAATGAAAAAAATACTGAAATATATTATTGCAATATGGTGCATGGCCGGCTGCATTAACAAAACAGCGCCTGCGCAAACGGTGCTTAACCATATTGCAGTGTATGTAAAAGACCTGCATACCAGCACTGCGTTTTATAAAAATATCCTTCAGCTCGACAGCATACCGGAGCCTTTTCATGACGGTAAGCATACATGGTTTTCCATTGGCCCTGCGGGCACGCTGCACCTGATACAGGGCGCTGCCGCTATTACAGCACATGACAAGAACAGCCATCTTTGTTTTTCCGTTCCTTCGGTAAAAAATTTTATCGCTGTATTGCAGCAACATGCTATTGAGTATGAAAACTGGGCAGGAGAAAAAAATGCCGTTACCGAAAGAGTGGATGGCGTACAGCAAATTTATTTTAAAGACCCTGACGGGTACTGGATAGAAATAAATGATGCAGGAAAGTAAACCGGCCTTATGGAATTTGCGCTATTGAAACATCTTACCAGCATATTTGTATAATGCTGAACGCCGATAAGTACAAACATATTGACGACAACCAACTGCTGCAGAATTTTTATGCAGATAAGAATAACCAATGGTTGGGCATATTGCTGCAGCGCTACACGCTGCTGCTGTTGGGCGTGTGCATGAAGTACCTGAAAAATGAAGAAGAGGCCAAAGATGCCGTACAGCAGGTGTTCCTTAAAACCATTACCGAACTGCATAAATATAAAGTGGATTATTTTAAAAGCTGGGTGTACATGGTGGCCAAAAACCATTGCCTGATGAAGTTACGGAACAAAGGCAGGCACTCTGTAGAAATAAATGAACAATTGTTATCTGCACCGGAAGAAACGGAAACCATCGGCAGCCACCTGCAAAAGGAGCAAACGCTGAACGATATGGAGTGGGCATTAAGCCGGCTAAATGCAGAACAGCGGCTTTGCGTAACTTTGTTTTACCTGCAAAAGAAAACTTACCAGCAGGTAAGCGATGAAACAGGCTTTAGCTTATTGCAGGTAAAAAGCTATATACAAAACGGCAAACGAAATTTAAAAATAATGCTGGAGCGCCGGCAACAACATGAGCGATGAACTGAAAGACATATTAAGCCATTCCAATAAGGACATAGATAACCAGCAGCTGATGGATTATCTGAGCAGCCATTTGAATAAAGCCGCCGAGCATGAAGTGGAAAAAACAATGGCTGATGATGCATTTATGAACGATGCAGTGGAAGGGCTGCAGCAGATAGAGAACAAGCAAAACATCAATGCTTATGTTGGCCAGTTGAATGATGAGCTGCAAAAGCAAATTGCTAAAAACAAAGACAGGCGGGCCAGGCGCCGCTGGAAAGATTCGCCCTACACTTACTGGGCCATTGTGATATTGCTATTGCTGCTGGTGATTTGTTTTGTGCTGGTGAGGAAGTATTTGGAGGCCAGGTAGCGTTGTCATTCCGGCGAAGGAGGAATCTGCCAGGCAGCTGAATAAATGATGGGCATTAGTACTATTACCTGGCAGATTCCTCACCCTCCTGAAAGTAATTTAAAATGCAAGCTTCTGCAGCGGGTTCGGAATGACAGCATTCATCACCTACTTCCGCTGCCGCCTCACCTCATACAAAATCACCCCATTTGCCACCGACACATTCAATGATTCAAAGTTTCCCGGCATGGGTATATTAAATTGCTCATCGCATATTTTCATCAGTGCAGGGTAAATGCCATGCTCTTCTCCCCCCAATACAACAGCGCAGGGCTCCGTAAAGTCAATATCAAATATTTTTTTCTCTGCCGTCATTTCGCTGGCAAAAACTTTTATGCCGTTCAGGTGCAGCTCATCCACGGCTTTCATCAGGCTGTTTACCCGGCACACGGCCATTTTTTCCAATGCCCCGGCAGAAGTTAAAATAGCATCTTCATTCAGCGCCCCCACTCCTTTATCGGGGATAACGATGGCGTGTACCCCAAAAGCAAAAGCGCTGCGGGCAATAGCGCCGATATTGCGTATATCCGTAATACCGTCCAACAATATAAACAAAGGTGTTTCGCCTTTCTCCACTACAAAGGAAATCACCTCCTGCAGGTTTTGGTATTGTATCTTGCTGATGACCGCCACACAGCCTTCGTGGTTACTTACATTAAAGCCGTTCAGCTTCTCTACCGGTACTTTATTGATGGGTACCAGGTATTTTTCCGCAAGGCGTTTTATAGTATCTACGGCATCACCATGCAGGGTGTTTTGCAGGTAAATGCGTTCGAGTTGCTTGCCTTCCTGCAGTGCTGCTATCACTTTTTCTTTGCCAATGATGAGGGTGCTTTTCTTTGGCCTTTGCTGCTGCCTGTTGTTCCTGAAATTTTTCATACTGTTTACCAAAGATAGTTTTTAGCCACGAATACTTTGGCTCCGCTCAGCACACAAATTATCACGAAAAAGTTTTGGCCACAGATTACACAGATTGACACAGAATATGCCTTCGGCATATATTTTTTAAACCACGAATACTTCGGCTTCGTTCAGTACATGAATGCAAACAAATAAGAACATTCGTGAAGATTAGTGAAATTCGTGGCTTTCTTTCTTATCTGTGTCAATCTGTGCAATCTGTGGCTGCACTAAAAATAAAAAACCATCCCGTGGCAGGATGGTTTTTATTACCCGGTCTGACGGTCTCCGTCTGACCGCGGCTTATTTCAACCCAAATGCTTTTTTCACTTTAGAAACATAATCCAGCTTTTCCCATGTAAATAATTCCACTTTTACTTTTTTGGTCTTGCCATCAGGGCTGGTAAATGTTTTTTCCACCACTTCGGTCTTGCGGCCCATGTGCCCGTAAGCGGCTGTCTCGCTGTAGATGGGCGTACGCAGCTTCAGGCGCTGCTCAATAAAGTAAGGGCGCATGTCAAAAACACCTTCCACTATTTTACCAATTTCCCCGTCAGTTAAATTCACTTTGGCAGTGCCGTAAGTGTTTACATTGATGCTGGTAGGTTTTGCCACGCCAATAGCGTAAGACACCTGCACCAGCACTTCGCTGGCTACGCCTGCCGCCACCAGGTTTTTAGCAATATGCCTTGTAGCATAGGCAGCGCTGCGGTCAACTTTGGAAGGATCTTTACCGCTGAACGCACCACCACCGTGAGCGCCTTTACCACCGTAAGTATCCACGATGATCTTGCGGCCTGTTAAGCCGGTGTCGCCGTGCGGGCCACCAATCACAAATTTACCTGTAGGATTAATGTGGTATTTAATATTGTCGTTGAACAGCTTTGCGTACTGCCTGTATTTTGTTTTAACCCTTGGGATCAAGATGTTAATTACATCGGCCTTGATCTTCGCCAGCATTTTTGCTTCCGCATCAAAATCATCATGCTGCGTAGAGATAACAATAGCGTCTATACGCACAGGCTTGTTGTTATCATCGTATTCCAATGTTACCTGGCTTTTTGCATCGGGGCGCAGGTAAGGCATCTTAGAATTTTTTTCACGGCGGATGGCAGCCAGTTCTATCAGCAGGTTGTGGGCAAGGTCTAATGCCAATGGCATGTAATGCTCGGTTTCGGCAGTGGCGTAGCCAAACATCATGCCCTGGTCGCCGGCGCCCTGTTCTTCTTTTGTTTTCCTGTCCACGCCCTGGTTGATGTCAGCGCTTTGTTCATGAATGGCAGACAGTACGCCGCATGAGCTGGCTTCAAACATGTATTCGCTTTTGGTATAGCCGATTTTACGGATAACGTTGCGGGCTATTTCCTGCACATCAAGGTATGCCTTACTCTTTACTTCACCGGCCAGCACTACCTGCCCTGTGGTTACCAATGTTTCGCAGGCTACTTTGCTGTTGGGGTCAAAAGCCAGAAAATTATCAATAAGGGCATCGCTGATCTGGTCAGCTACTTTGTCGGGGTGTCCTTCGCTTACGGACTCTGAAGTAAATAAATAAGGCATGTATTATTTTTTTTGAGGTGCAAAGATATGTGTGTGGTATTAAAAAACAAAACCCTACCGTGCTGGTAGGGTTTGCGAATGTTAATAATTTAAAGTTTTGAATACACAATGCGCAGGTACATCCTGTACCCGTCTGTATTATTTCCGTTGCCTACTTTTATACGGCCATCGGCAATCAAATTCTGGGAAGTCACGTTGTACCCGTAATAAGCTATCTTGAACGGCGTATACAACCGCAGTTTGTAATTTTTTACATCGTTGGTAACAATATGCTGCACATACCGGGAGATATTGAAGTTGTAATAGTATTGGGGCAGCCCGTTGCCGCCATCTTTTACCCTCAGGTAGCCGCCGAAATAGTTGTAGTTTATCCCGTTTGTCGGGAAAAAATAAGTGCTGTTATCCGGCAGGTAAGCATTGCTGGGATCAAGATCGTAGTAAACAGGCTTAAACTGGTTGACAGCAGAAGTGGCTGTATCATTTATCAAATCGAGATACAGGTAAGACGGCGGCTGCATTATTTGATCTATTGCGGCAGCGGAAGGTATTTGCTGCACTACCAGCTCCGCCCGGTGAATAATGCTGTTGGCAAACGTGGAAAGCCCCGGTATGGTAAGATTGGCATAAGTGCCCGGTGCGGTTTGAAGGTATAAAGCACCCGGTGCGCCTGTGCTTATTTCTCCCGTTCTGTCCCTGTCCAAGTGCGTAGCCTGTGCAGACACAGTAGAATAAACACCTGTTGAAAAATAAAAAGCCGAATAAGCGGTATCAATCACATTGTTCTTCCGCGTTTTATAATGCACTTCCAGCCTTGTAGTGGCATCGGTAAGCGATACGTAAAACAAACCATTCCCCTGGCCTGCATCTGCTTTAATATGGAAGCCTTTTATTTTTGTTTTAAACAGCGAATCGGTCTTGTACATGCTTGTTGCAAGCGATGTATCCCTGTTGGTGCCGATAAGGGATTCCAGGAAACTATTGTCGAGCTTAATCCTTATCTGGTTATTGGCAGAATCCGGTGTGCTGCCTTTAAAGTAAGTGTAATTCCTTAAAGTTTTAGGGTCAACAGAAGCCCTTCCTATCAGCGTTTCCCCGGCTTCCGCATCAGGCCTGAAATTAACCCTGTAAGAAGAATCTTTAAAGTTGGTAACGTTGTTATCCATCTGGTACACATTCAGCCACTGGGGCAGCATGGTATCGCCATAAAAATTTTTGAATGAAAGGCAAAGCACGGCAGAATCAAACCCGGAGCCGTCAACCAAAACAGGGTCTATGGTATTGGCAATAGTATCACCCAATGAGCCATATATAAAAGGAAATGAGCCGGGCTTTAACTCTACATACAGGTCGGTGGAAGTAGTGCCGAATACAGGGTCATTGGCGATATTGCCCAGGGGATGGTAATCCGTATAAGCCACCCTTGTTGAATCGTCTGTAAAAATACCCTGCGTGCCCGTGATTTCCAGCGTATCGGCAAATGTATGTACGTTATCTACAGCAGGTATAAGGTCTGCCCCCAGTTTGGTGCTATCAATCTTTGTGCAGCCCAGTGAAAAAAACAATAAAAACAAAAAAGCAGCTAATAATACAGGTGTTGCCGGAAAATTTCTTTGCACAATATCTGATTAAAATGGATTGGTAAATGCTAATGTGTAACTATTTGGCAAGGTCGGCATATAATTGCAAATAACCTGTTAAATCCCCTTCCTTGTTAAACGGCAGCGTCTTCTTTCCTTTCACCTTGCTGAACTCGTCCAGCAATTTCTTATCTACTTTTTCAGCGCCAAAAGTTACCGCATCTGCAAACGTAGCGCCGCCCCTGAACATGGCCGTGTTGTTATTGTCTTTAAACGGCTCCAGCTCTTTTTTGGTAACGTTATCATTAATGCTGATAAGCTTTAAAAAATCAGCACCCAATTTTTCTTTGAAAGTATTTTGCCCGATGGTGTACACTACTTTGCAGTTATTGAACACCGGTTCTTTTTTATAAGCCGCCTTAATGAACATAGGGATCGGGCCTGTCATCCAGCCGCTGCAATGGATAATGTCCGGCGGCCATCCGAACTTCTTCACTGTTTCAAGGGCACCTTTGCAAAACAAAGCTGTCCGCAGGCCGTTATCATCATACCACTTGTCGTTTTCGTCTGTAAAAACCGTTTTGCGTTTAAAAAAATCTTCATTATCCAGAAAATACACCTGCAGCCTTGCATTAGGCAGGGATGCCACTTTTATCATCAAAGGGTAATCATCACCATCCACAGACACATTAATACCTGATAAACGAACCACTTCATGCAACCGGTGCCTCCTTTCGTTTATCACACCAAACCTTGGCATTATACATCTTACCTCCATGCCGGAGTCATTTGATTTTACTGCCAGCTTGTTGATAGTGTCCGCAAATTCCGTCAGCTCTACGTAGGGAGACATTTCATTGGCAATAAATAAAATTCGTTTCTTTGACATGTCTAAAATTTGGTTAAATGGCCCGTCAGGATTTTCTTTGGGTGTGCAAAAGTACGGTAAATTTTCCGCAAAATGGGCATTCGCCTGCATTTCAGCTAAAAAATGATACTATTTAAAAACATAAAAGACATCCGCAACCATCTTTCGGGCCTGCGGCAAAAAAACAGCACAACCGGCTTTGTGCCTACCATGGGCGCCCTGCACCGGGGTCATATTTCTTTAATTGAAAAAGCAAAAGTTGAAAGCGGTGTAACGGTTGCCAGCATTTTTGTAAACCCCACACAGTTTAACGACCTGGAAGATTTTGAAAAATATCCTGCCACCATCGAAAAAGATATTGATATGCTGGAAGCAGCAGGCTGTGATGTATTGTTTTTACCTTCTGTAACAGAGATGTACCCCGAAGGGCTTGCCGCCACCAAACATTTTGAGCTGGGCTATCTTGAAACCATTCTTGACGGCGCTTACCGGCCGGGGCATTTCCAGGGCGTATGCCGCGTGGTGGAAAAACTGCTGAACATTGTGCAGCCGGATAAATTGTTTCTCGGGCAAAAAGATTACCAGCAATGCCTGGTGCTGAAGAAGCTGGCTGAATTAATGAACATACACACTGCCATTGTTATCTGTCCCACGCAAAGGGAAAATGACGGGCTTGCCATGAGCAGCCGCAATGTGAGGCTTACCGCAGCAGGCAGGGAAAAGGCGCCGCTTATCTATCAAACGCTCAACTTTATAAACCAGCACATCAGGCCCGGTGATATTTCTTCTTTAAAAG
>JBEHYP010000006.1:0-62802 GCA_048498115.1 Bacteroidota bacterium
TGCCGGGGAAAACCGATACTATTTTTAAAGGGTTTAATGATGCCGTTAACTATGCCATTGACGAAAAAGGCGAACAGATTGCCTTTGCTGCAGAAAGGGACAGCAGTGAAAAATCCCTTACGAAATTTTACAAGCTCTGGTACTATAACAAAGGGCTTGATACCGCCATTATGATTGCCGATAAAAACGCAGTTGGCATACAATTAGGCTATACTGTTAGTGAAAATGCCGCCAATGTGTTCAGCAAAGACGGGAGCAAATTATATTTTGGCACAGCCCCCATCCGCACACCCAAAGACACTACACTGGTAGATTTTGAAACAGCGAAGCTCGACATCTGGAATTACAAAGATGAAGCCATATTTGTGCCTGACTTTTGAGATGGAATTACAAAGATGATTACCTGCAAACGCAGCAGTTAAAAAACCTGGATGCGGAATTAAAAAGAAGCTACACGGCTGTGTATAATATCAATGATAAAAAATTAGTGCAGTTGGGCGCAGAAGATGCTGAAAGAGTTACACTTGTTGATGAAGGCAATGCCAACTGGGTGCTGGCTGAAAGCAGTAAAGGTAACCGCATTGAAGGCCAGTGGCTGGGCCGTGCAAAATATACCGCATACATCATCAGTACAGAAACCGGGATAAGAAAAACTGTGTTCAAAAATTTATTTGCCAATGCAGCGCCTTCGCCCGGAGGTAAATTTGTGTATTGGTACAATCCCGGGCAGAAGAATTATTTCACTTATGAAATAGCAACCGGCATTACAAGAAATGTAACTGAAAAAATAAAAGTGCCGCTGTACGATGAAGAAAATGACATGGCGGATTTTGCGGAGCCTTACGGGGTGATGGGCTGGCAGGAAGGGGATAGTTTGCTGTACGTGTATGACCGCTTTGGCTTTTGGAAAATAAATCCTTTTGCTGCTGAATTACCCAAAAGACAATCTTCGTTTTTGGAAAAAGAAAATAAAACTGTTTACCGGTATCTCCGCCTTAATAAAGATGAACGTTTCCTGCAATATGGGCAGTTGCTTGCTTTCAGGGCATTCAGCAAAAAGATTAAATCTGCCAATATCATTCTTCATTTAAATGACACGGCATTTAAACCGGTTACTTTATTTGCAGGGGATGCATGGCCTGCTGCTAACTATAGCAATGTGGCAAAAGCAAAAAACGATAATGCTTTTATTTATACTGTTGAATCATACAGCCAGTCACCGGATATCAATTTTGGAAGACTGGATTCTTCCGGCTTTAATCATTATGGTTTTGAAAAACTTTCCGACATTAATCCGCAGCAAAAAAATTATAACTGGCTTACCGCCGAACTCTTTAAATGGAAAGCATATAATGGTAAAGAAGCGACCGGCATTGTATATAAGCCTGAAAATTTTGATCCTGAAAAGAAATACCCGCTTATTTGCTATTTCTACGAAAAACTATCTGATGGATTATACAACTATCAACCGCCTGCGCCTACGCCAAGCCGCCTGAACATTCCTTTTTTTGTAAGCCGTGGCTACATTGTATTGGCGCCGGATATTGAATATACCATGGGCCACCCTGGCAACAGCGCCTACAATTATATAGCAAGCGGTGCAAGGGCATTGGTAAAAGCCGGGTTTGTTGACAGCACCAAAATAGGCATACAGGGCCAAAGCTGGGGTGGTTACCAAACAGCTTTTCTCATTACCAAAACAAAATTATTCAAAGCTGCCTGGGCCGGAGCACCGGTTGCCAATATGACGAGCGCTTACGGCGGCATAAGATGGGAAAGCGGGCTCAACCGCCAGTTTCAATATGAAAAAGAGCAAAGCCGCATTGGGGCTACGCTGTGGGAAAAACCGCAGTTGTACATAGAAAACTCTCCTTTGTTTCATTTGCCCAATGTGCAAACGCCTCTTGTTATTATGTCAAATGATGCAGACGGAGCGGTTCCCTGGTACCAGGGCATTGAACTGTTCACCGGCTTAAGGCGGCTGGGCAAACCTGTGTGGCTGCTGAATTATAACGGTGATGCACACAACCTGATGGAAAGAAAAAACCGGAAGGATATCCAAATACGGGAACAGCAATTTTTTGACTGGCTGCTGAAAGGAGAAAAGCCACCCAGGTGGATCACTGACGGCGTGCCTGCAACAGAGAAAGGGAAGGACTGGGGTTTGTAAACAAATTAAAAAAAAGCAAGAGGGGGAAGGATGAAGTAAAAACTTTCGTCCGTTTAGTTGTTATCCCGCTTTAATCCCCCACCTGCCTTTACAATGCATCATCCAATTTGCCATTTATTAATGGACTACTGAAATAGCGTTATTAAGGGCACTATGTCATTTGAAAACCATCAGATTTGTATTGCAAAGCTTTAAAAATCAGATGAATTTGAAACCAGTGTTTTAGCGGAATTTTTCTTAGGTGTTTTAGCGGAAATCTTTAGGTGTTTTCACCGTGAAATTGTAGTGCAAATCCTACAAGCCTTGTAGCTGTATGAGCTGGAAGGGGATAGTAAGAGCGCTGAAAGCTGCTTCCAGCCTGTCTTTGTGGGTATCGGTTATAAAAACCTGTCCTTTGTTTTCATTACATACCCAATGCAGGAGCCGCTGCATCCTGTTATCGTCCAGTTTTTCAAACACATCATCCAGTAATAAAAACGGCTCTGTTCCTTTTGCGTTTTTCAGCATTTCAAATTCTGCCAGCTTCAATGCAAACAATAAACTCTTGCGCTGCCCCTGGGAGGCAGTGCTTTTAAACACCTGCCCGTTCAGTTGTATGGCAATATCATCTTTGTGTATGCCGCCATTGCTGCGCTGCAATACAAGGTCTTTTTGCCTGCATTGTTCAAGCAATGAAATAAAATCATTTTCGTTCAGATGGCTTTCGTATTGCAGTATTACCAGTTCGTCCCGGTAGCTACCGGGATTGGCAATTTGCCGGTACAATTGCTGCACCAGGGGAAGCAATGCAAGCGTAAACGCTTTTCGCTTTTGATAAATATAATTGCCGGGTGTTATCAACTGTGTGTCCACTACTTCAAGCAATGCCATATCAATATTGCCGGTATCTGCAAAACGTTTTAATAAGCTGTTGCGCTGCTGCAATACCTTGTTATAAACAACCAGTTGCTGCAGGTAAGCAGCATCCAGCTGGCTCAGCACCGTATCCATGTACCTGCGCCTCTCTTCGCTGCCGCCGGTTATCAGCTCCACATCGTCCGGCGCCACCATCACCGCCGGGAATTTTCCAATATGTTCCGACATTCTTGTGTACGCCACCTCATCCACGCTGAATTCTTTTTTATTGCCCCGGTGCACGCACACAACCGTATGGCTTTTTCCTTCTTCGCCGGTGATTTTTCCTTCCAGCCTGAACCCTTCTTTGCCAAACTGTATATTCAATGCATCAGCTTTGGTAAAATAGCTTTTGGTGAAGCAGAGATAATAAATAGCATCCAGCAAATTGGTCTTGCCTTTGCCGTTCAGGCCGCAAATGCCCACTACGCTTTCAGTAAAATCGAAAGCCGCAAACTCATAATTTTTAAATTGTGTAATAGAGATTTTTGAAAGGAAAGGCATGGATGCAAGATAGGAGAGTTATCAATATTTGGCAGGATATGAACTCAAAATAGTATCCAGCCCGGAAAGTTTACCGGGTGTTTCTCTTTAAAGAATTTCAATTTTTTTTAGAAAAGGAGAAGGCATTACTTGTGTACCGGTTTGAATTTTGCTGCTAAGACGTAAGGACTTTAAAATACTTAGCGACTTTGCGTCTTTGCGGTAGTAAATTATTTACCGAATTTTAAACCTTGATACATTACCTGTTCCTGGCTACCGGTTTAATGGGATATGGCTTGAAAAAGTAACAAAAATGCCTTGTTTTTCCGGAATAACCCCTTACCTTTGCCGCCCCAAATAGTTCTTAGGAATTTATTGACCTGGGAGCTCCGGCTACAATTGCCGGGGCGCTATCACCAAAAAAATGTAACACATGGCAAAAGAGATCACCGGCTATGTTAAGCTCCAATGCAAAGGAGGACAAGCCAATCCTGCACCCCCAATCGGGCCTGCTTTAGGTTCCAAGGGTATCAACATCATGGAGTTCTGCAAACAATTCAATGCAAGAACCCAGGACAAACAAGGGAAAGTGCTTCCCGTTTTAATCACCGTTTTCAGCGACAAGTCTTTTGAGTTTATCATCAAAACGCCCCCGGCTGCTGTTCAGTTAATGGATGCTGCCAAAGTAAAAGGCGGCAGTAAGGAACCTAACCGCCAGAAAGTAGGTAAGGTTACCTGGGCGCAAGTGGAAGAAATTGCCAAAGATAAAATGGCTGACCTGAACGCTTTTACTGTTAAAAGTGCAATGAGCATGGTGGCCGGCACCGCAAGGAGCATGGGCCTTACAGTAGAAGGTAAAGCACCATGGGAAAATTAATTTATCAACCTTAAAAAATAAAGACAATGATTACTAAAAAAAGAAAAGTTGCCAATGCTAAGGTTGATGCTAATAAAGCTTACTCTTTAAAAGAAGCTTCAGCCCTGGTAAAGGAAGTAAATACTACCAAATTCGACAGCTCTGTTGATTTGCATATTAAATTAGGCGTTGACCCTAAAAAAGCCGACCAGGCCATCCGTGGCACGGTATCATTACCTCACGGTACCGGTAAAACGAAAAAAGTACTGGTGCTTTGCACTCCCGATAAGGAAGAAGCTGCAAAAGGCGCCGGCGCTGATTTTGTTGGCCTGGACGAATTCATAACAAAAATTGAAGGTGGCTGGGTAGATGTGGATGTTATTATCGCCACGCCTGCCGTGATGCCTAAAATTGGTAAGCTCGGTAAAGTATTAGGCCCCCGCAACCTGATGCCCAATCCTAAAACAGGTACCGTTACCAATGATGTGGCTGCTGCTGTAAACGAAGTAAAAGGCGGTAAAATCGCTTTCAAAGTTGATAAAGTGGGTATCATCCACGCTTCTATCGGCCGTGTAAGCTTCAGCGCAGATAAGATTGCTGAAAACAGCCAGGAATTAATCAACGCTTTGCTCAAGCTGAAGCCCTCTTCTGCCAAAGGTACTTACCTCAAAGGCGTAAGCATGGCCAGCACCATGAGCCCGGGCATATTGATTGACACAAAATCAGTTTCAAACTAACCCTGAACGAAAGTGAAGGGCAAAAAATATTTGTTATGACAAAACAGGAAAAAAATGATGTAATAGAAGTGCTGAAAGGCAAGTTCAGCCAGTACAGCAACTTCTATGTAACCGACACAGAAAGCTTGACTGTGGCACAGGTGAGCGACCTCCGCAGGCACTGCTTCAACAAGCAGGTTGAAATGAAAGTGGCCAAAAATACGCTGATCAAAAAAGCGCTGGAAAGCATTGATGCTGAAAAATACAGCGGCGTATATGACTCGCTGCATAAAGTAACTGCTTTATTGTTCAGCGAAAATCCCAAAGAGCCTGCTTTAATTTTATCAGGTTTCCGCAAGGAAAACAAAGCTGAAAAGCCTGAGCTGAAAGCGGCATTCATCAATGGCGATATATTTGTAGGCGATAACCAATTGGCTGCCCTTACAAAAATCAAGACCAGGAATGAGCTTATCGGTGAAATCATCGGGTTGCTTAATTCACCCATCCAGCGTGTTATCGGGGCATTGCAAAACAAAGAAGCTGCTGCAGGCAAAACTACTGAAGCGGCTGCACCGGTTGCAGAAGCCGCTGCTCCCGAAGCACCTGCTGCCCCGGAGGCCCCGGCCGCTGATGCACCTGCTGCAGAAGCATAATTTCAGGATTACATTGGTACATTAGCATATCAGCTAAGTGGCTAATTAATTATAAACAAATTTTTTTAATAATCTCCGCCGGAGTTTAAAAAGCAATGAAGGCGGAAAAAATTTAAACATTATGGCAGACGTAAAAGCATTAGCTGAAAACTTAGTAGGCTTAACAGTAAAAGAAGTACAGGAACTGGCTGACTTCTTAAAATCAGAGTACGGTATTGAACCGGCTGCTGCTGCAGTAGTAGTAAGCGGTGACGGTGGTGGCGGTGCAGCTGCTGCTGAAGAAAAAACATCTTTCAACGTTATTTTGAAAAGCGGCGGTGCTAACAAATTAGCTGTTGTTAAGATCGTTAAAGAATTAACAGGTTTGGGCCTTAAAGAAGCTAAAGACTTAGTGGATGGCGCTCCAAAACCGGTTAAAGAAGGCGTTGATAAAGCAACTGCTGACGACCTGAAAGCTAAATTGACTGAAGCCGGTGCTGAAGTTGAAATTGCTTAATTCCTGATTAAACAAAATTGGCATAAAGCCGGGATTTATTCCCGGCTTTTTAATAACTGCATTTTCCCTGTATTTTTTATCCTCCATTATAAACAAGAACATCCCGCCGCAGCAGGATGTCTTGTTCGAAACTATAAGTAAACCTTATATTAATTTTTGATGAGCCTTTGTGTAAGGCTTTCGTTATTGCTGCCGGTAACTTTTACAGCGTAAATGCCTTTGGGAAGGTATTTACTTACAGTATACACAGGCTCATTTGCTTTTTGCCTGTATACAATTGCGCCCTGCGCATTGATTATTTCCACCATTGCCGGTAAGGACCTGGAAGAAAGATTGATTTTGAAATCACCCAAAGCAGGGTTAGGATATACGCTAAACCCGAATGCCGATTGGTTTTTAACCAATACGGTTTCAGAATAAACAGTGTTGCCGGTAACTTCCACTGCTTTCAACCTGTAAAAAGCAGAGCCGCCTGCATTTTGCGGGATACTGTAGGTATAATTATTAACCGGTTGCTGCAGCCCCTTAACAGTAGCCACATCGGTAAAGTTTCTCCCGTCAATGCTTTTTTGAATGGTATAATTTACGGCCCCGGTTTCGGAAGATGCTGTCCATTTAAACTGGCAGGTATTATTTTCAGCAACTGCTGCAGAAAAATTATTGATTTTAACAGGCAATACGCCGATAGTGGCAATAACGCACCCGCCGGTAGCGCCAATTACGTTGGAAGCGTATACCAACGGAGTATTACAGGGCACGCAGGTAAATGCATCGCCGGTACCGGAGCCTCCCAATGTACCCGAGATAAGTGCGCTGGTGATAATATGCAAAGGAGAACCCCCGTAAATATTTACTATTACACCTTCGGGCCAGCCTAAAAGAAGTACGCCGCAGCCTGAAGGGCATTGTGAATAAGTGCTTTGGTATGCAAAAGCGCCGGGAGGGCACTGGGCTTTTACAATAACAGCCTGGTTAAGGGCTATTACCAGGAGCAGTAATGATAGTAGCTTTTTCATGTTTGTCTGGATTTGTTTTTATGCTTCTTCCGGATAAAAGAAGAAGAACCTCTGAAGCAATAACGTAATATTACTTCGTATAATTGTGCAGGAGCATATTTTTTGCGGGGCTTTCGGGAAAAAGGTTGCATCAGCCACGAAAAAAATACCAAACAGGAAAAAGAGGAGAAGCCAAACAGTAAAAGCCTATATAAAAATTAAAGGTGTTTAAAGAATTGATAACCTGTATGTTGAAGAAAAATTCGGAAAAATAACAAAAATCAAACCAAAAACATAAAATTTTGACAAAAAAGTTCGGTTTTAAAATAAATATCCCTACCTTTGCAATCCTTTAATTTCGGCATGGTGCATGTGGTTGTATCTACTGTCAAAATTAAAGCCCCTTCTCTCAGTTTATAAAACGTTTTATAACAAATATGTCTGTAACAAAAACACCCGCCGCTCAGCGTATCAATTTCGGAAAAATTGAACTTCTGGCGGAAACCCCCGATTTGCTCGGAATCCAGATTCAATCGTTTAAAGATTTCTTCCAGCTGGAAACTACGCCTGATAAGCGTAACGTGGAAGGCCTGTTTCGTGTGTTCAAGGAAAATTTTCCTATCACCGACACCCGTAACATCTTCGTGCTGGAGTTTCTTGATTATTTTGTTGACCCCCCGCGCTACACCATCGATGAGTGTATTGAAAGGGGATTGACATACGCTGTTCCATTAAAAGCAAAACTCAGGTTGAGCTGTAATGATGAAGAGCACGTGGATTTTCAGACAATCGTTCAGGATGTGTTCCTTGGTAATATCCCTTACATGACCCCCCGCGGCACTTTTGTTATCAACGGTGCTGAAAGGGTAGTGGTAAGCCAGCTGCACCGTTCACCCGGTGTATTCTTTGGCCAGTCTGTTCACCCGAATGGTACCAAAATATACTCAGCCAGGGTAATTCCTTTCAAAGGCGCCTGGATGGAATTTGCCACAGACATCAACAATGTGATGTATGCTTACATTGACCGTAAGAAAAAATTCCCCGTAACCACCCTGTTGCGTTCTATCGGTTACGAAACTGATAAGGACATCCTGGAATTGTTCGGTATGGCCGATGAAGTAAAGGTTGATAAAAAGAGCCTGGAAAAATTTATTGGCAAGCGCCTGGCTGCCCGTGTGCTCCGTACCTGGGTGGAAGACTTCGTGGATGAAGATACCGGTGAGGTGGTAAGTATTGAACGTAATGAAATCGTACTGGAAAGAGACACTGTTCTGGATGAATCAAACATAGCCATGATCGCTGAAATGGATGTGAAGAGCGTGTTTATACAAAAAGAAGAGGTAAGTGGTGATTATGCAATCATTTACAATACTTTAAATAAAGATACTTCCAATAGCGAACTGGAAGCGGTACAACATATTTACCGCCAGCTTCGTGGTGCGGATGCCCCGGATAATGAAACTGCCCGTGGCATTATTGACAAGCTGTTCTTCAGCGACAAGCGTTACGATTTAGGCGAAGTAGGCCGTTATAAAATTAACCGCCGCCTGGGCCTGAATTTCCCTATTGAGAAAAAAGTACTGACCAAAGACGATATCATCGCCATCATCAAAACATTGGTGCAACTAACCAATGGTAAAAGTGAAGTGGATGATATTGACCATTTGAGCAACCGCCGTGTACGTACGGTAGGCGAACAGTTATATGCACAGTTTGGCGTTGGCCTGGCCCGTATGGCCCGTACCATCCGTGAAAGGATGAACGTAAGGGATAACGAGGTGTTTACCCCCGTTGACCTGATCAATGCAAGGACTTTATCTTCTGTGATCAACTCCTTTTTTGGTACATCGCAGCTGAGCCAGTTCCTTGACCAGACAAACCCGTTGAGCGAAATCACCCACAAACGCCGTATTTCAGCGCTTGGTCCCGGTGGTTTGAGCCGTGAAAGGGCGGGCTTTGAGGTTCGTGACGTTCACTACTCTCACTATGGCCGCCTTTGTACTATTGAAACACCTGAAGGCCCGAACATCGGTTTGATATCTACACTCTGTGTGCATGCCAAGATTAATGAAATGGGCTTTATTGAAACACCTTACCATAAAGTAACTGACGGTAAGGCTGATATCAAGAAGATCACTTTCTTAAGTGCAGAAGAAGAAGATACAGCTAAAATTGCCCAGGCAAATATCCCGATGGATGAAAAAGGCAATTTTGTAGAAGAGAAAATCAAGAGCCGCCAGACAGGCGACTTCCCGATATTGGATAAGCATGAAGTGGAATACATGGACGTGGCGCCTAACCAGATTGTTGGTTTGAGTGCTTCTATCATCCCGTTCCTTGAGCATGATGATGCCAACCGTGCGCTGATGGGTTCAAACATGCAACGCCAGGCTGTTCCGCTGGTACGCCTTGATCCACCGATTGTAGGTACCGGCTTGGAAGGCAAAGCTGCCCGTGATGCAAGGATCCAGATTCATGCAGAAGGCAATGGCGTGGTTGAATTTGTAGATGCAAACGAAATCCATGTTCGCTACAACAGGAGCGAAATGCAGCAACTGGTGAGCTTTGAAGATGATTTGAAGGTGTATAAGCTTACTAAATTCATCCGTACTAACCAGGAAACCTGTATCAACCTGCGCCCCGCAGTGGTAAAAGGGCAGAAAGTATCGGAAGGCGACTTCTTAACTGAAGGATATGCAACCAAGGGTGGTGAGCTGGCATTGGGCCGCAACCTTAAAGTAGCGTTCATGCCATGGAAAGGGTACAACTTTGAAGATGCGATTGTAATTTCTGAAAAAGTTGTAAAAGAAGATTTATTTACGTCTATCCATATCAGTGAGTTTGAAACCGAAGTGCGTGATACCAAGTTGGGTGAAGAAGAATTAACACCTGATATCCCGAACGTAAGTGAAGAAGCAACAAAAGACCTTGACCAAAACGGTATCATCCGTATTGGCGCCCATATCAAAGAAGGTGATATCATTATTGGTAAAATTACTCCTAAAGGTGAAAGCGACCCGACTCCTGAAGAGAAGCTGCTCCGTGCCATCTTTGGCGATAAAGCTGGTGATGCAAAAGATGCTTCACTAAAAGCGCCAAGCGGTACCGAAGGAGTTGTTATCAATAAAAAATTATTCCAGCGTGCCAAGAAAGACAAGAACGCTAAAGTGAGGGAAAAAGCAAGCCTGGAAAAAATTGAAAAAACACACGAAAAGAATGAAGCTGACCTGCTTGAAATGCTGGTGAACAAATTGCAGACATTGCTGAAAGAAAAAACTTCTGCAGGTGTCAGCAACAACTTTGGTGAAGTGCTGATTGGCAAAGGAGCTAAATTTAATCCAAAAAACCTGGGTAATATTGATTACCTGAACGTAAATCCTTTGGGCTGGACAGGCGAAGCTAAAACTGATGACCAGATCAACATACTTCTTCACAACTATACCATTAAGTATAATGAAGAATTAGGCCGCTACAAGAGGGAAAAATTCAACATCAGCATTGGTGATGAACTGCCTGCAGGCGTATTGAAACTGGCTAAAGTTTATTTGGCAGTTAAACGTAAGCTGAAAGTGGGTGATAAAATGGCGGGACGCCATGGTAACAAAGGTATTGTTGCCAAGATCGTTCGCCAGGAAGACATGCCTTTCCTTGAAGACGGAACACCGGTGGACATCGTACTGAACCCATTGGGCGTACCAAGCCGTATGAACCTGGGGCAGATATATGAAACTGTTTTGGGATGGGCCGGCCAAAAACTGGGTGTTAAATTCTCTACACCAATTTTTGACGGTGCTACTGTTGAGGAAATTGATGAGCAGATAACCAAGGCAGGTTTGCCAAAATTTGGTCACACCTATTTGTATGATGGTGAAACAGGCGAACGCTTTGACCAGAAAGCGACCGTGGGTGTTATTTACATGATTAAGCTGCACCACATGGTGGATGATAAGATGCACGCACGTTCAATCGGGCCATACTCTCTCATTACACAGCAGCCGTTGGGTGGTAAAGCACAGTTCGGTGGTCAGCGTTTTGGCGAAATGGAAGTGTGGGCACTGGAAGCGTATGGCGCCTCTAACATATTGCAGGAATTGTTGACGCTTAAATCTGATGATATCATCGGAAGGGCTAAAACGTATGAAGCAATTGTGAAAGGAGAGAACATTCCGAAACCGGGTATCCCTGAATCATTCAATGTATTGGTGCATGAATTGAGGGGATTGGGATTGGATTTGAACTTTGAGTAATAGTATATAGTCAATGGCCCATAGTCCATAGTAACAACTATTGACTATGGGCTATGGACAAATTGGCAACTATCAATTAAAAAATTATCAATTAGAGATATGGCATTCAAAAAAGAAAATCGCCCCAGGGCAACTTTTTCACAAATTACCATTGGCCTGGCTTCGCCGGACAGCATTTTGGAAAAAAGCTTTGGTGAAGTATTAAAGCCTGAAACAATTAACTACCGTACCTACAAACCTGAAAGGGATGGTTTGTTTTGCGAAAGAATATTTGGCCCCGTTAAGGATTATGAATGTGCCTGCGGTAAGTATAAGCGTATCCGTTATAAAGGTATTGTGTGCGACCGCTGCGGTGTGGAAGTAACGGAAAAGAAAGTGCGCCGTGAACGCATGGGCCACATCAAGCTGGTGGTGCCTGTAGTGCATATCTGGTATTTTAAATCATTGCCAAATAAAATCGGTTACCTGCTGGGCATGAGCTCTAAAAAATTAGAGACTATTGTTTACTACGAACGTTTCGTGGTGATACAGCCGGGCATCCGTGCCGATAAAGGGCAAAACTTTGGTGACTTACTCACAGAAGAAGAATACCTTGATATTCTGGATGCATTGCCGAAGGATAACCAGCATTTGCCTGATGAAGATCCCAACAAGTTTATTGCTAAAATGGGCGCTGAAGCAGTACATGACCTGCTGGCAAGAATTGATCTTGACCAGTTAAGCTTTGACCTCCGTACTGCCGCCGCAAGCGAAACCTCCCAGCAGCGTAAAGCAGATGCGTTAAAGCGTTTGAGCGTGGTGGAAAGTTTCCGTGACGCCAATACAAGAATTAACAACCGCCCGGAATGGATGGTGATGCAGTATATTCCTGTTATTCCACCAGAATTGCGCCCGCTGGTTCCTTTGGATGGTGGCCGTTTTGCATCTTCCGATCTGAATGACTTATACCGCCGTGTGATCATCCGTAACAACCGTTTGAAAAGGTTATTAGAAATTAAAGCGCCTGAAGTAATCCTGCGTAATGAAAAACGTATGCTGCAGGAAGCGATAGACTCATTGTTTGACAACAGCCGTAAATCAAATGCCGTAAAAGCAGAAGGCGGCCGTGCGTTGAAATCTTTGAGCGATGTATTGAAAGGTAAACAGGGGCGTTTCCGCCAGAACCTGCTGGGTAAACGTGTTGACTATTCCGGCCGTTCTGTAATTGTGGTAGGCCCTGAAATGAAAATGCATGAATGTGGCTTGCCAAAAGATATGGCTGCTGAATTGTTCAAGCCGTTTATCATTCGCAAGCTGATTGAAAGGGGTATTGTAAAAACAGTGAAATCAGCAAGGAAACTGGTTGATAAAAAAGAAGCTGTTATCTGGGATATCCTTGAAAATATTTTGAAAGGGCACCCGGTGTTACTGAACAGGGCCCCAACGCTGCACCGTTTGTCAATACAGGCATTCCAGCCGAAACTGATCGAAGGTAAAGCAATACAGTTGCACCCATTGGTAACAACAGCGTTCAACGCCGACTTTGACGGTGACCAGATGGCGGTGCATGTGCCTTTGAGCCATGCGGCAATTTTGGAAGCCCAGTTGCTGATGCTTTCTTCCCACAACATTTTGAACCCGCAGAACGGTACGCCTATCACCCTTCCTTCGCAGGACATGGTGCTTGGTTTGTACTATATCACCAAGGGTAAAAAATCTACCGATAAGGAAAAAGTAAAAGGCGAAGGCAAAGCATTCTATTCTGCGGAAGAAGTGATCATTGCTTATAATGAAAAGCAGATTGACCTGCATGCACACATTCGTGTGAAAGCCAATTACAGAAACGATGACGGCACACTCACCAGCAAATTGATTGAAACAACTGTTGGCCGCGTGATATTTAACCAGTTTGTTCCCAAAAGCGTGGGCTTCATCAATGCATTGCTCACCAAAAAATCTTTAAGGGAAATCATTGGTGATATCATCAAATGGACCAATGTGCCTACAACGGCGAAGTTCCTGGATGATATTAAAACATTGGGCTACCGCATGGCATTTCGTGGCGGCTTGTCGTTCAGCATTAATGACCTGATCGTTCCTGATATTAAAGCAGACCTGATTGAAAATGCAACCGGCGAAGTGGACGAGGTTTGGGAAAACTACAATATGGGTTTAATCACCAATAATGAACGTTATAACCAAACAGTGGATATCTGGAGCCGTGTGGATACCAAGATAACGGAAACGCTTATACGTGAACTGGCCAGTGACAAACAGGGCTTTAACTCTGTGTACATGATGCTGGATTCAGGCGCCCGTGGCAGCAAGCAGCAAATTAAACAGCTTGCAGGTATCAGGGGCCTGATGGCGAAACCACGTAAATCAGGTTCATCCGGAAGCGAGATCATTGAAAACCCGATCTTGTCAAACTTTAAAGATGGATTGAACGTACTGGAATACTTTATCTCTACTCACGGTGCCCGTAAAGGTTTGGCGGATACAGCTTTGAAAACTGCGGATGCCGGTTACTTAACACGCAGGCTGGTTGACGTGGCACAGGATGTTGTGATCAATGATGAAGATTGCGGCACGCTCCGTGGTATTGCAACTTCTGCATTGAAAGATAACGAAGATATTATTGAACCATTAAGCGACAGGCTGGAAGGCCGTGTATCCTTGCACGATGTATTCCATCCCATCAATGACGAATTGCTGGTAAGCGCAGGTGAAGAAATCTCTCCTGAAGTAGCTAAGAAAATTGAAGACAGCGGTATTGAATCTGTTGAAATACGCTCCGTACTCACCTGCGAAAGCAAACGTGGCGTGTGTGTAAAATGCTATGGTAAAAACCTTGCCACCGGCTACACAGCACAAAAAGGTGATGCCGTTGGTATCATCGCTGCACAGTCAATTGGTGAACCAGGCACACAGTTAACATTGCGTACCTTCCACGTAGGTGGTGTGGCCGGTTCTGCTTCTGTGGAATCAACCATGAGCGCTAAGTTTGACGGCACTATTCAGTTTGATGGTTTGCGTACAGTAACGTCAGAGGATAATGAAGGCAAGAAAGTGCAGGTGGTAATTGGGCGTACAGGTGAAGTAAGGATAATGGATGTGAAGAACGATCGCTTGTTAATTACGAATAACGTTCCTTACGGTGCCACACTGAACGTAAAGGACGGGCAGAAAGTAAGCAAAGGCGATACCATCTGTTCATGGGATCCGTTCAATAATGTAATCGTTTCTGAAATTGTGGGTAAAGTGAAATTTGAAAGCGTGATTGAAGGCGTTACCGTACGGGAAGAAGCGGATGAACAAACAGGCCACAAAGAAAAAGTGGTAATTGAAACAAAAGATAAAACAAAACTGCCGGCATTGATCATTGACGGCAAAGAGCACAAATCATACAACTTGCCTGTAGGCAGCCACATTGTAATTGAAGAAGGAGATGATGTGAAGAGCGGGCAGGTGCTGGTGAAAATACCAAGGGTACTGAGCAAGCTGAAAGATATCACCGGTGGTTTGCCCCGTGTAACTGAATTGTTTGAAGCAAGGAACCCGGGTAACCCTGCAGTAGTCTGTGAAATTGATGGTGTGGTTACTTTCGGTAATATCAAACGTGGTAACAGGGAAATAGTAGTGGAAGCAAAAGACGGCGTGATCAAAAAATACCTTGTGCCATTGACCCGCCAGATACTGGTGCAGGATGGTGACTTTGTGAAAGCCGGTGCTGCATTAAGCGATGGTCAAATTGCTCCTGCTGATATCCTCGCTATCAAAGGGCCGTTTGCAGTACAGGAGTACGTGGTAAATGAAATACAGGAAGTATACCGCTTACAGGGTGTAAAAATCAATGATAAGCACATTGAGGTGATCGTTCGCCAGATGATGCGCAAGGTAACCATTGAAGATGCCGGCGATACCATATTCCTGGAAGGTGATGTGGAAGATAAACTGGACTTTAACCACGAGAACGATAACATCTTTGACAAGAAGGTGGTTACCGAAGCAGGTGAAAGCACCAAACTGAGGGCAGGGCAAATTGTTACCCTCCGTGATGTAAGGGAAGAAAACTCCATTCTCAGGAGGTCAGATAAAAAATTAGTTGAGTTCCGTGATGCAAAACCTGCCACATCATCCCCGTTGTTGCTGGGTATCACCAAAGCTTCACTGGGCACGCAAAGCTGGATATCTGCGGCTTCGTTCCAGGAAACAACCAAGGTATTAAGTTCTGCCGCTATACAGGGTAAAACAGACACTATGCTTGGCCTGAAAGAAAATGTTATCACCGGCCACCCGATACCTGCAGGTACTGGTCTCCGTGAGTTTGATAACATGATCGTTGGCAGCAAGGAAGAATATGAATTGCTGATGACAACGAAGGAAGCAATGAGTTTTGATGAAGAAGAATAATTCACTGATTATACTAATTGCACGGATTACACGAATTAGAAGGAGCAGGTTTAGCCTGCTCCTTTTTTATACATGAAATCGTACTATGAGACGTTCGGTCTCTTAAACTGGAAGCCTTCCTGTATTAGCCAATTACCAACCTTCATCATTCAATACCAGGTTCAGGTAGTCATCGTCCGGCTTGGTATAAATACCGGTAAGTATTGAATAGGCTTCGATAAATTCATTTAGCAGGGGGTTGTCTTTATGGATAAGGAGGGCATTAAGAATATCTGTATTGCCGGCATGAATAACTCCTTTGAGTTGCACAACGGAGCCATCATTGTATAACTTAAACCAGCTGGTAAATTTGTGAAACCGGGCTTTTTCCCGCTTATCACTGTCATCGCAGATGTATACAGTAACATTTTCTTTTTGCTGCAGGAATATTTTGAGTATAGCAGTTACGGTAATTGCAATACGTTTATCCGGCGGCACTTTGTTTAAGTTTTCAGGTTTGAATTTCAGTTCCAGGTTAAAGCCAAAAACTTTTGGTGCCAGTTCGGGATAGTCAGCGAATGCAGCGGAAAAATCAAAGAAATAGCAATGGTACATGCAACCAGCATCCGTAGTGAAAGAATATGATCTTTCATTAATCTTTGATGTCAGGTACTGTCGCAAATTTAAAACCAGCTTTTTCAAGTTCTTCAAACGACAAGCCATGCTCACGGGCAGCAGTAAGGTATTTGCTCATTTCAAGGGCAACAACAAATTTATCTTTGCCTTTTGCTTTTTTTGCTTTTTCGGCGAAGTACCCGGCTGTATGTCTTTCAAACGGTTGTTTTTGTGCGGATTGTTGCATTGGTACAAATATTTACAGCAAGTTACAATTTTTTTGAAAAGGTGCTAATGAATAATTGTAAAATTATCGCATTGTTCCTTAGCTTCATAAGTAATTTTAAATGATACTAATGCAAAGGCGATATATTTACCTGTTTATCATCCTGGTTCTGCCACGTACAACTGCTATTTCACAAACTACTCCCGAAGCCCGGTCAATAACCGGCAAGGTGATTTGCGGCTACCAGGGATGGTTTAGCTGCTACGGCGATGGCTCGCCGGTGGCAAGATGGTTTCACTGGAGCAACGGCACTTATCAAAGTAATGCAGGTTCTCCTGCACCGGGTGCTTTAAAGTTTGAAGTGTACCCGGAGACAAGTGAATACAATGATGCCTCCCTGTTTCAAACCAATTTGGGAAACATAAATGAAGGCAAACCTGCCAGGCTATTTTCTTCCTGGAAAGCAGATGTAATTGATAAGCACTTTGAATGGATGCAGCAGTATGGAATTGACGGCGTGGCATTGCAGCGTTTTATTGGTGAAACTTTCGATGGTGTTTTTAAAACCAACCGTGATAGTGTAACAGCAAGGCTGATGCGTTCTGCCGAAGTGCACCAGCGTATTTTTTATTTGATGTACGATATCAGCGGCATGGATGCAGCCAGGTTTGATTCTATTAAAACCGACTGGCAAAATAATATGGTGGGCAGGCTGCATGTTACTTCTTCGCCTTACTATGTGCACCAAAATGATAAACCTGTTGTTTGTATCTGGGGCTTTGGATTTACCGACAGGCCGGGTACTGCCACGCAATGCCTTGATGTTATTAACTGGTTTAAGAACAATGGTTGTTTTGTAATTGGAGGTGTGCCCACTAACTGGCGCACTTCTATAGGTGATTCAAAAGCGGGGTTTGACAGTGTGTACCTGGCCTATGATATGATCTCTCCATGGAGCGTGGGCAGGTTTGGCGATAACAACGGTGCCGATAATTTTAAAAATAATTACCTCGTTCCTGACCTGGCTTATTGCAACGCCAATAATATTTTGTATCAGCCCGTAATGTTTCCCGGCTTTGCCTGGAGCAACTGGAACGGCGGCACACAAAACCAGATACCAAGAAATAAAGGAGAGTTCTTGTGGAGGCAGGTGTATAATATAAAACAAACAGGTATCGGCAACGGGTATGTCGCCATGTTTGATGAATACGATGAAGGGACAGCCATTACCAAACTGGCAGACAGTTATTATTCCATTCCCAATAACCAGTATTTTTTAACGGCGAGCGCAGATGGTACTTATATCTCAGGCGATTTTTACATGCGATTGGTGGGTAAAGCAACAAAAGCCATCAATGGCTCAGAAGCACTCACTGCAAATGTGACTATTCCTTATTCCAACGGACCAGTATGGTTCCGCAGCAGCTTTGAACAAAATTATGATGCCATGCCCGGTTGGGTGGACTCCCCGGAGCCTTCTGTTCCGGTTACTAACGTTAACGGGTATGGAGGAACTATCAATCCGCCCGAATGCAGTGTAGTGGGAGAGGTGAACCATATCGGCACTCATTCATTGCGCTATGCAGGGCATGATAATTCGGCAGATTCTTCGTTTATGTATTTCCGTGTGTTGCCTGTCAATATCCCGGTGAACCTCCATACCACACTTCGTTTTTTCACTTATCCGCAGAATGCTTTGGCAAGATATGTTTCTGTTGACCTTGTAATGACAGACGGAACTGCATTGCATAACAGTGCGGCTCTTGATACTGCAGGTATTCCCATGCAACCTGCAGCCGGAAGAGGAATTATCAATGCATGGAATGAGGTAAAATCAAATATCGGTTTGTGGCTGTATGGAAAAACCATCAGCCGCATCTGCATTGGTTATGACCATGCGCCGGAAACGGGTGACTTCCGGGGATATATAGACGATATTTCCATTGGAGAGAACAAAGACTCGGTTTATATTTTCAATGGTAATGGCAATTGGGACGTTGCATCCAATTGGCTGAACAGCGCTGTGCCACCTTCAATGCTTTCGGGCGGTTATATTTTTATTGATCCTGTTGCAGAAGGCGAATGTGTTTTAAACGTGGAGCAACGTGTAAGTGATAAAAATAAGTTCATCGTCAATGCAGGCAAGAAATTCAGGATCACAGGGGCTTTGGCATTGCAATAGCTTTTTAATGAGTAAAAGGAAAAAATATGGCGCCGCTTTGCGGCGCCATATAAATACAATCAAACTCCTGCCAGGTATACCTATACAGCTTACCAGATACTAACCTTTAAGCTGTCTGCCCTGTACATTTTATCGCCGGGCTTAATGCCAAAGGCTTCGTAAAATTCAGGCACATTCACTACCGGGCCGTTTACCCTTTCTTTGGCGGGAGAGTGTACATCCGTCATCACCTGGTTGCTCAGGCGTTCTTTTCTCTCTTCATACATCCAGCTATAAGCATAGCCCAGGAAATAACGCTGCAAAGGAGTGAAGCCTGCAATTTTCTCTCCTTTTTTATAGGCTTCTGTTTTTTTGAAAGCGTCAATGCCAAGCAGCAGGCCACCAAGGTCTGCAATATTTTCACCCTGTGTGGCATTGCCATTAATGTGCAGCGTATCCACCGGTACAAATTCACTAAACTGCTGTATGATTGATTTTGCCCTTTGTATATATTCTTCGCCGTCTTTCTTCGTCCACCAGTCAGTAAGATTGCCTTTGGCATCGTATTGTCTTCCCTGGTCGTCAAAGCCGTGGGTTATTTCATGTCCAATGGTGCTTGCTGCTGCATAGCCATATACAAAAGCATCGTCCAGCTCTTCATCTTTCACACCGGGCACGGAGAACATACCGGCAGGCAATACGATCTCATTATTGCTGGGGTTATAATAAGCATTGTAGGTTTGCGGTGTCATATCCCATTCGGTGCGGTCAACAGGCTTGCCTAATTTATTGATGTAATAATTTGTCCACCATTCATTGGCCCTTTGCACATTCAATACAAAAGGTCCTTTATCGATCTTTAGTGCGCTGAAGTCTTTCCATTTATCAGGATAACCTACTTTTTTGGTAACAGCAGCTAATTTCGCATAGGCTTTCTGTTTAGTGCTGTCGCTCATCCAGGTAAGCTTGGCGATCCTGTCTTTGTAGGCATCACGGATGGCTTCCACTAGGTCGCTATAGCGCTTTTTGGCGGTTTCGTTGAAGTATTCTTTTACAAAAAGCTGACCCAGCGCTTCCCCCATTGCATTTTCTTCAGCATCCAGCACCCGTTTCCACCTGGGTCTTGGCTCTGTGGCGCCGCTTAGTGTTTTTCGGTACGCAAAGTAGTTGCCATAAGTTGTTTTATCAAGATAAGCAGCAAAGCTTGCTATTAAATGAGAGCGTAAATAATTTTTCCAGTCTTCAATAGAAGTTGATTGCAGCTCCTTGTTAAGTGCAGCGTAAAACTCCGGTTGTCCAACTATCACTGTATCCAGCTTGCTGATACCGGTAGTTTTAAAAAAAACATCCCAGTTGATATTGCCGGTAATTTTTCCCAGCCCTGCAATATCCATTTTATTATAATTCTTATAAGGGTCACGCAGGTCGGCCAGCTTACGGCTTGCTTTTGCCAGCCTTTCTTCCAGCGCATAGACTGCAGCCACATTTTTTTGTGCAGCGGCGCTGTCATTACCAAGCTGTTTAAAAGTTTTTAAAAGATAGTCTTTGTATGCTGCCCTTACGTTTACAGTGCGTTCATCGGTATTAAAATAATAATCCCTGTTGGGCATGCCCAGTCCGCCCTGGTCAAGCTTGTAAGCCATCGCTTCGCTGTTCTTATCATCCTGTGCGATGTAATCTCCGAACAGGCAGCTCACGCCTTTTCTTTTTAGCTGTGCTGCTACGGTAATAAGGTCGTTTGTATTTTGAATGGCGTTGATGCTGTTAAGGTCATTTTGCAGCGGAGAAATACCGGCTTTGTCTAAGGCTACTGTATCCATAGCACTTTGCCAGAAATCGCCGATCTTTTGAGTAATGGTGCCTTCGGTGGCCTTGGCTGCCACCGCATCTTCATTTATTTTACGCAGCCTGCTGTAATTTTCTTCCAGCACTAAATTGCCAATACCCCAGCCGCTTTCGGAAGCAGGGATCGGGTTATTCTTTATCCAGCCGCCGTTGGCATACGTAAAAAAATCATCGCCGGGCTTAACGGTGCTGTCAATGTTGGAAGCCAGTATATCCGGCTTTGCTTTGGTCTCTGTTTTGCTGTTGCAGGCACATAATCCTGTGCATACAACGGCAATGGTAAGTATTGGTTTCATTGTGATAAATTTTATCGCTAAAAGTAGGTGTTTTAACCGGATGGTAAACAGGCAAATTGTTAAATGGTCAAATTGTTATTTGGTTTTTCATTACAGCGTTCAACCAGTATATAACTACCTAAATTACTTCCGCCATATCCGGTATATCTGCCGCTTTATACAATCCCGCATCCAGTTTCTTTTTTGTTTCTTCAAACGCTTTTAAGGTAAGGTCAACATCTTCATCGCTGTGAGCGGCAGTGGGAATGATGCGGTAGATAATATCCCCTTTCGGTATTACAGGATATACAACTATAGAGCAGAAAATATGATAGTTCTCTCTTAGGTCCATTACCATTTGTGTAGCTTCAGGCACATCGCCTTTCATGTACACAGGAGTTACAGGACTGTTGGTATCACCAATGTCAAAACCTCTTTCTTTAAGGCCATTCTGAAGGCGCTGCACATTGTGCCAGAGCTTTTCTCTGAGTTCAGGCATTGTCTGCACCATTTCCATGCGTTTCAGCATTCCTTCTACAATAATCAGCGGAAGGCTCTTGGCAAATATTTGTGAGCGGGTATTGTAGCGTAAATATTTCAATACATTTTTTGGCCCGCTGATAAAAGCGCCAATGCTGCCCATGCTTTTTACAAAAGTGCTGAAGTAAAGATCAATATCTGCCTGGCAACCCTGCGCTTCATCTGCACCGGCGCCCGTGGGGCCCATATATCCAAAGCCGTGGGCATCGTCAATGAGTATACGAAACTGGTATTTCTTTTTAAAAGCAGCTATTTCTTTCAGGATACCCTGTTCGCCGTCCATGCCAAACACACCTTCGGTAATTACTAAAATACCGCCGCCGGTTTTTTCGATCATCTTTCCGGCACGCTGTATTTGTTTTTCAAAATCTTCAATATCATTATGTTTAAAAGCATAAGTGTAGCCCATGTGCAGCCTGATGCCGTCTACAATACAGGCATGTGCTTCTGCATCATACACAATTACATCACGGCGGTTTACCAGCGCATCAATACAGCTCATAATACCCTGGTAACCGAAGTTCAGGAGCATGGTATCTTCACGGCTTACAAATTTGCTGATCACTTTTTCCAGCTCTTCATGCCTGGGAGTATTGCCGCTCATCATCCTGGCGCCCATGGGATTACCCATACCATATTTTACCGCTGCTTCCGCATCCACTTTTCTTACTTCGGGATGGTTTACCAGGCCCAGGTAATTGTTCAGGCTCCATACGATCATTTCTTTGCCGCGGAAGTTCATGCGTGGGCCTAATTCACCTTCTAATTTCGGAAATGCAAAATAGCCATGTGCCCTGTCCATGTGCTGCCCGATAGGCCCACCGTCTTTCACTAACTTTTCAAAAACATCTGCCATAATGAAAATGTATGATTTCTGATTTAAGATGTATGATTTGGTGCGGAGGATAGAACAAGGATGATGCTGATCAAACTGGTTATGCGGATAAAATCTGTTCTTATCGGCTCTGCCTGTTTTATCCGTGTTCTATCCTTCGCCGGATGCCGCAAATGTAAGTTTTTGCTCTTAAAAGGGGTAACATTGGCGTAATACATCTTCAACATAAATTCCACATTGCAGCCGCTATATTTGCATAAATTTCCGGTATGGTAAAGAAGATATTTTCAGCTATTGCTTTGTTGTATTGCATAACGATCCACCTGTACGGCCAAAATCTTAATTCTGCCACAACAAATCCCCAACCCAAATTGGTAGTGGGGCTGGTGATTGACCAGATGCGCTGGGATTACCTGTACCGTTATAGGGACGTATATACCAATAATGGTTTTAAACGCCTGCTGAAAGAAGGGTTTAGCTGTGAAAATACCATGATACCTTACACGCCTACTTATACAGCGCCGGGACATACCTGCGTATATACCGGCAGCATACCTGCCATACATGGCATTGTGGCCAACGGCTGGTACAATCGCATCACCAATCAATACGTGTATTGCACAGATGACAGTACTGCCTCTACAGTAGGCAGCAATACCGATGAAGGAAAAATGAGCCCTGAAAATTTGTGGGCTACTACCGTTACAGATGAATTAAGGCTGAGCAATAATTTCAAAAGCAAAGTAATTGGTATTGCTTTGAAAGACCGGGGGGCCATTTTGCCTGCAGGGCACAGTGCCAATGCTGCTTACTGGTATGACGATAAGGTAGGCAAATGGATCACAAGCACCCATTACATGAATGTATTGCCTGAATGGGTAAGCAGGTTCAATGCAAAAGATCTTGCTGCAAAATATATGGGCAGCGACTGGTACACTTTATTATCGCCTGCGGCATACAGCCAGAGCACAACAGATGATAAGCCTTACGAAAAAAACATCCCGGGAGAAAAAACAGTCAGCTTTCCGCACAGGCTTTCCCTGATTACCGGTGATAAAAGGTACGAAGCATTTAAAACCACTCCTTTTGCCAATACTTTCACCTTTGAATTTGCAAAAGCGGCGATAGAAAATGAATCGCTGGGAAAAAATGCTGTAACAGATTTTTTGACCATCAGCATTTCTTCAACAGATTATATAGGGCATGCTTTTGGCCCCAATTCAATGGAGGCGGAAGACACTTACCTGCGGCTTGACAGGGATATTGCAGATTTCTTAACTTATCTTGATGAAAGATTGGGCGCAGGCAATTACACACTTTTTTTAACTGCCGACCATGGCGCCGCCCATGTGCCACGTTTTTTAAATGAGCATAAAATAGCCGGTGCCGGTATTGATGACAGTATGATCGGGGGCAGGCTGAATAAAGCCGTGGCCACAAAATTCGGAATAACAAAAAGCATTGATCACGTAAGCAATTATCAGCTGTATTTAAATGACAGTATAAGAAATAATGATGCAGTGAAGGATTTTATCATTGCAGAATTGAAAAAAGAAACTGCGGTACAAACGGCTGTTGACCTTAACAAGCTTTCTGCTGCCACGCTGCCGGAAATACAAAAAACAAGGCTTACCAACGGTTATACCCAATCGAGGAGCGGCGATATACAGTTTATCTTTAAGCCCGGTTATTTTGACGGTGGCGACAGGGGCACTACGCACGGCTTATGGAACCCTTACGATTCACATATCCCTTTGTTATTTTATGGCTGGGGCATCAAAAGCGGCAGGCTTAACAGGGAAACTTATATGACGGATATTGCGGCCACCATTGCGGCCATGCTGCAAATACAAATGCCAAGCGGCTGTGTGGGGCATGTAATAACAGAAGTGCTGAAATAAAAAATTACCTGCCCATTAACATGAGGGTAATGTTATTTGCTAAAGTTGCCCTGGTGTTTCTTGAAAGCTTTAAACTTCTGCAGGCGGTGCTGGTATTGATTGTCGGAAAGAATTTTACTCCATCGTTAATAATAACATCGGTATTGACATCCGGCAATGCGCCGCAGTTCCAGTTGGCAGGGTCTTCCCAGGCAGTGCTGGCGCTCCCGTTCCAGTAAGCAGTAAATGTAAGATTAGTAACAGTGCTGTAAGCGGTACCATCCACTACGCAACGGTACTGGTAGCCATGCCATGATGTTGGGGTATTCATTAGCGTTAGGTTATCAGTAGCAGCACCGGTGTAATTGGCATTGTTGCTGATATTGGTAAAGCCGCTGTCGGTATTTACCTGCCATTGATAACTGCTGCCTTTGATATTGGAAGCAATACTGAAGCTGCCGGCAGGGCAGGGGGCTGCTACACAGGCTGCACCGCCAAAATCAGTAAAATTTTTACAAAGCGATTGATAATACTGATTGGCAATTGCCGCATCATGTATAATGATGGCATTTTCGTCATTGGAAAACTGGGCTGCAGAGCTCCAGTTAAATGACCCGGTGAATACTTGCGGATCAGAAGAGGGATTCAATGCATCCACCAGCATGATCTTGTTATGATAAATATTGCTGCTGTACAATACAAGCATGTTGTTTCCCAGCACAGGCTGTAAAACATCATAAGGGCTGTACGTGTCACTGAATTCATCTATGATACCCCTCGTATTTATGCCATTGTTGTACTTCGTTTTGATAAGGTCTGCAGTGGAGTAATCGGTAAAAGCATAAATGCTGAAAAACAAATCATAATTGGCAGTGCGGATGCAGTCTTCCAGCCTTACGCCTGCACTGTCCTTCGGGCTGAAATATACTTCAACGGGAGTGCCGTTTACATTGAAATGGGTTTGGGTACTGGGCGTTTTCCGGGTGCTGAATTTTGAGTTGGACGCGTTGGGCACAATGCCTGCATCTCCCCACATTTTATTAAACTCATTGTAAAAAGCAAGTGCCACCTGTTTGCTCCGGATGAACACAATATTGTTATAATCACCGGTGGTCATTTGGTCGCTCCAGTTATATGAACCCGTCATCATTACCGCATCATTGCTGTCGGGAGCGTTCACATCGATTACCATAAATTTATTATGCATGATGTAGCCGCTCCGGTCCAAGCTGGGAAAAGTATGCACTGATGAATTGAGCAGCGACATAGCGGTGTTGCTGGTGGAGGCATCATATATCCACCGCACAAGCACGCCCCGTGCCGTAGCTGCATTAACGGCTGTTGCGATCCTTGCCACACGGCTGCTGCTGTTGCCGGTATAATTATACAGGGCAATGTCAATGGTAAACTTTGCCCTGTCTATATAAGCTGCAATGGTATCAGGAAAGCTGGCATCAAGATAAGCTGCATTCAATCCGGTAGAAATAACAGTATTGACCGGATGGTTGAAATAACACCTGATATGGGGATTTTGTGCAGCAGTCTTTTGATAAAGGCATATTGCAATTACAAATATTGCAATGCGTTCAATGGCTTTCACCGGATAATGTTTTGTGGTTCAGTTACGCAATTCCCAAATATAAACTTTCTTTCCTGTAAAATGCACAGGCATAACAATCTGTTAACCCCGCTGCCTGTTTTTCTTCAATTCGTTAATAAAATAATCCCTGATGTTTTTAGAAAGGGTTGAAAGCTGCAGGTTGAATGTATACATTCTTTCGGGGTGCCACTGCACGCCCAGCAGGAAAGGCTTACCGGTCTTGTTTTCCCATTCATAGCCTTCAATAATGCCATCGGCAGAGAGGGCATTTACCCGTAAGCCTTTTGCCGGTTCGTTCACGCATTGATGATGGTCGCTGTTGGCATTGTCTTTTTCAGCATGGGTTATTGCTTTCAATAAAGTACCCGGCAGGATGTTTACTTCATGCTTTGCATCAGCATTTTCTTTCCGGTGAAGCGCATTGGTTTGTGGCCCCATGTCCTGGGTAAGATTGCCGCCAAGAATACAATTTACTAATTGCATGCCGCGGCATATTGCCAGCACAGGCAGTTTTTCTTCCTGTGCCAGTTTAAAAGCTTTTGTTTCAAATGCATCTCTTTCCGGTTGAAACTGTGCCGGTGCATTGGGATAATTGATGCTCCAGTTGTTATAATTTTCCGGGTGTACATCCACGCCACCGGTCATTATCAGCGCATCCAGCCCTTTTATCGTGTCAAGATTATTATCAGCAACTGAAAGTGTGATAATGTCAATGTCATCATTTCCTTTCAGCCAGTTTACATAGTTATTGTGCTTTTCTTCTGAACCTGTATAAGTGACGCCGATCTTTATTTTTTCGTTTTTCATTTTTACGGAGAATATTTGGCAAAGATAAAGCAGTTATAAAAGGTCAGGATGAAAACTCTTTCTTCCCGATCATTTCTCTCAACTCAACAATATCACTGTTCCATCCCATCCATTTTGCAAAAGACTGCAGCAATGCTTCTTTTGTTGTTTGGTGAATAATACTACCACCCATTGTTCCGGCGCTTTTTGAAAATTTATTGCCTGCTGTGTCTGTAAGCAAACGATGATGGCGGAAATGGCAGTTATTGAAATAAGGGTTGCACAATTGTTTATCAATATATAGTTGCATGGCGGTTGACGGCAATAAGTCTTCGCCCCTGTAGATATGGGTAATGCCGAAATGCCTGTCATCGGCAAGGGAACAAACCTGGTAAGCAGGTATACCATCTTTTCTTTTTACAATAAACGGACTGATCGCAACACTAACGGTGCCCAATATGCCATCATTGATGCTGAGGGTAGCACCTGTATTTACTTTCATACGCAACGCTGCGCCTGGTGTCGAAAGCGAAATTCTTTTATCAATGCAATTGCATGATTGTTTGCGGCTGCATTCACAGGCAAATACCAATTCTTTGCTTATTAATTCGTCCAATATCTCTTTATAGAGCGTCATGCGTTTTGCCTGCGACCAGTGTTTTTCAAAATCGCCCGGCCCGGCGGGACCGATATCCCAATCCAGGCCCAGCCAGTCCAACACCCGGAAGATATCTTCCACATATTCTTTCCGTTTGCGTTCCGCATCGGCATCATCTATCCTTAATAAAATCTTTCCATCATTGCTTCTTGCCCAAAGCCAGTTAAGCAGGAAATTGAAAATATTTCCCTGGTGAAGGTATCCGCTGGGAGTAGGGGCAATCCTTGTGTTCATTTACGGGGCAGGCTGGATTTTTTCAACAATCATTTTTTCTTCAATGCCTGCCATGCAGGCATGGTCGCCACGCCAGCAGGGTTTGTTGCCGAATACCGAACAGGGGCGGCAAAACAAATTAATGGACACGATATTGTTTGCGTCCTGGTTCCAGCCATAAAAGCCTGCATAGGGATGTGTGGCACCCCAGACGCTTATCACCGGCACATTATACAACGATGCCAAATGCATATTGGCAGAATCCATGCTGATCATTGCATCCAGGTTGCTGATGATGGCCAGCTCTTCTGTAAAAGAATATTTCCCGGCAGCATTGGAGGTACCGGGAATTTCGTTTGCCCATTGCTGTAAGGTAGCTGCTTCTTCATTGCCGCCGCCAAATAAAATGATGTTGTTTGCAGCAGCCAACGTTTGTACTACTGCTTTCATTTTTTCCAAAGAGTACATTTTTTCTTTGTGCTGTGCAAAGGGCGCCACGCCAATTGTTTTTTTATGCTGGCGAAACAATGATTGCGTGGATACAGATAATGCCTGCTTAGTAAATACAGGCAACGATGCATCCAATTTTACAGCAATGCCCAGTTTGCGTAATACTGTTGCATAGCGCTCATGCGAAGTGGGCAGTGGCTTCAGTATTTTATTTTCTTTGCGGGTAAGCTCTTTTTTTTCTTTTCTTCCCTTATTGATTATGGCGGTTTTGTGGCCACTTACTGAAAATAATGTTCTTAATAAGGAGGAACGCAATACGCTGTGAAAATCAGCGACAGCTGTAAATTTATTTTGCTTTGTCAATTCCCTGAACAATTCATAAATACCTCCAGCACCTTTATGTGTTGTTGTCAGGTATGCCGGGTGAAAGCGGCAACGCTCAATATTGGCAAACAGCGGCGCAAAAAAAGCATTGGACACAACAGTGATCTGCAGCTGCGGATTTTGCTCTAAAGCATTTTTGATGACAGGCACCGCCATGGCAACATCGCCCATGGCGGAAAAACGGATAACCAGTATATGACGGGGTGAAGGCAAGAGGATGTTTAGAAGTTTAGGCGTTTAGAAGCTTAGTTTAAATTAGTAAAATTAGGAGTTCTTCTCTAAACCTCTAAACCCTTAACCTATTTCTGCTGGTATAAAACAGGATTCAACGCCGGGTCGTTGTACATTTTCATCTGCCTGTACACTTTCATGTATTTTTTGCCGGCGGCAATATCATCCAGCAAATCATCAATGGCTTTGGAAAGGTCTTTCTGCTGTTCAAGCAATATAGCCAGCTTGGCATTGCATTCTTCCCGGTGTGCCGCTGTTGCATCTGCTCTTCCTGCTTCTGCGTACATATGGTAAATCTTCAGTGCAAGAATGGAAAGCCTGTCAATGGCCCAGGCAGGGCTTTCGGTATTAATGGTGGCATCCGGCGCAGGAACAACCGGTTTGTATTTGTCTAAAAAATAACTGTCAATGTATTCCACCATATCAGTCCTTTCCTGGTTGGATGCATCAATCCTTCTTTTAATAGCCAGGGCCTGCACGGGGTCAATATTTGGGTTGCGTATAATATCTTCCAGGTGCCATTGCACTGTATCAATCCAGTTCTTGTGATACAGCAAATGCTCCAGCACAGTTGATGAAGGGTAGGGATTGTTTACAGGCGTATCAATATTATCCGTTTGGTGATAATCAGCAATGGATATTTCAAAAATAGAATTGCAGAGTGCACTAATCATGATATTGCAAAATTACGCTTTGTTCCGGTGTGCAAAATAATATAAGGGAATGCCAATGAGCACAATGATCAATCCCGGCCAGGTATATTGAGGTTTGTAGATTGCCAGCAAGCTGCAAAATGCAGCTCCCATTAAAATATACAATACAGGAAGCACGGGATAACCAAATGCTTTATAAGGGCGTTCGGCATCCGGCATTTTCTTCCTTAAAATAAATATGCCGATGATGGTGAGGATATAGAATATCACTACCACAAAGGAGATCATATCCAGCAGGTCGCCATACTTGCCGCTTAAACATAAAATGGAAGCTACAACACATTGCGCCCATAAGGCCCATTGCGGTACATTGTTCTTGTTGAGCGTGCCGGCTTGTTTAAAAAACAGCCCGTCGTTGGCCATGGTATAATAAACTCTTGCGCCTGCCAATATCAAACCATTATTACAGCCAAAAGTGGAAACCATGATGAGCACAGCAATTAACGTAGTGCCGAATGCGGGAAAAATTTTATTGGCGGCAGCCACGGCCACCCTGTCATCTGTGGGAAAAGCCAGCTCATTTAAAGGCAGTACATTTAAGTACATTAAATTGGCCGCCACATAAATAACGGTAACGATTAGGGTACCTAAAAACAGGCTTAATCCAATATTGCGCCTGGGGTTTTTCATTTCGCCGGCAATGAAGGTTACATTATTCCAGGCATCACTGCTGAAAATAGAACCGACCATCGCAGCGGCAATAGCGCCCAGCAATGCGCTGCCGCCGATCCCTTTCCATAACGTTGGGTGTAAAATACCGCTGGTATCTTTTTCCCCGAAATCCTGCACGGCATTGAAGCCCGTTTTCCAGTTCTCACTCCAGAAGCTTTCTTTTACCAGTAAAAATCCAAAGACGATGAGGCCAAGCAGCGCCAGTAATTTTGCAGAGGTAAATAATGTCTGGATAAATTTTCCTTCTTTAACCCCTTTGGTGTTGATATAAGTGAGTAATACAATGATAGCGATCGCTACCAACTGGCCTGAATAAATTTTCAGGAATCCAAGGTCAAATAATAAATAAGTGTTGCCAAGTGATGGCTCCAGGTAAGCAAGAAATTTACTGAATGCCACGCCAACGGCTGCAATGGTGCCTGTTTGTATTACCGAAAAAAAGCTCCACCCGTATAAAAAACCGATCAAGGGATTGTACGCTTCCTTCAGGTACACATACTGCCCGCCGGCTTTGGGAAACATGGCGCTTAATTCACCATAGCTTAATGCCGCAATCAACGTCATTACACCTGTTATCAGCCATACAGCGACCAGCCACCCGGCGCTGCCGACATTCCTCGTGATATCGGCGCTTACAATAAAGATACCGGAACCTATCATGGAACCGGCCACTATCATGGTGGCATCAAATAAACCAAGCGATGGTTTAAAGGCAGTGCTGTTTTCAGACATAGGAAACCCCGTTTTTACGGGGTTCAAGATAAATAAATTTACCCGTAATTATCAGTTGCCTTTCTTTTCAAATGCGGCAGTCAATCCTTTGATAACATCGGGCGTAATGTTGTGGGCAGAATCTTTATACAGAATATAATCAAGCCCGGTGCCGGTGGCAAATATGTAAGAATAACGGTTGTCGCTGTTGTAGTCTGCCAAAAATTTTTTCAGCCTGGCTTGTATGTCTTCCATGGTGCGGCTGTGCTGTGCGGCCAGTGCCTGTGCCTGGTTTTGTTTTTCATTTTCTATGTCCTGCTGTTTTTTGTACAGCCTCCCCTGGAAATCTTCTGCTTCCTGCTGGGTAATGGCATTGCCTTTTTTCAGGAAATTATTTTTTTCCGCCTCCAGCTGCATGTAATCGTTTTGGTATTTTTTTGCAATCCTGTCCTGCTCGCTTTCCAGCTCTTTTTGTTTTTGTTTGATATATTCCACATTATCATATAGGGAATCCAATTCCACAAAAGCTATCAAATGGCTAGTGGCACATATACTGTCTTTTTGCGAAGCATTAGCAACAGGAAGAACTGTTGTTTTTTTATTGCCTGAAAAATGAAGATAAAAAAGAACACCAACTGCTGCTAATAAAATAAGGTTGAGTATTGTGGAAAATTGCTTCATGCATTGCGGAATTAATAAGGCGGCAAGATAGCTACATTCTCAAACTTATCCATGTGGCACAGGGGTAATTTAGGAAAGGGTTAACAGGGACAATTGGTTATCAGTTGATCAGTGATCAGCAGACCGGTTTGTGGAGAGTATAATAATTGCCGCCGGTATTTTGATCGGGTCATAAAAGCACAACTGCCATCCAGCCGATCACCGATTGACCGTTTACTGATCGCTATTTAACAAACTAACTAGTTTTTTAACCTCATCTTTATCTACGGTCACCGACTGCAGTTTTTCATTCATGCTGCTGTTATTATATTCCATATCGCTTTTTTTCCATGTTCTCGCAGAAGTATGGAATTCGACAGCGCCGGTTTTTCGGGCTAAATCAATAATGTTACCGCTGTTGACACCACTCCCGGGCATGATGGTAATTCTTTCATTTGCCTGTTTAATAAGCTCCGCAATCAATGCAGCACCTTCCATAGCAGTAGGGTATTGCCCGCTGGTAAGTATCCTTTCGCAGCCGGCAGCAATAACATGTTCCAATGATTCAAAGGGATTGCTGCAGCGGTCAAATGCCCGGTGAAAGGTGACCCCCATGGGGTAAGCAACCTCTGCCAATTGTGTTGTTCTTGTTGTATCAATGCTGCCGTCTTTATTCAGCAATCCTATCACAACGCCATCGCAGCCGAGCGCTTTGCAGAGCTTTACATCCGTTTTCAGGATGCTGAACTCTTCATCAGTATATAAAAAATCACCGCCACGGGGGCGGAGCAAAGGATACAATTGTATCTGCAGCAATTCCCTCGCAGCTTTAATAAAGCCGTAAGAAGGCGTAGTGCCGCCTTCGCCGGGATTATCACACAATTCAATCCTGTTGGCGCCGGCTGCCTGTGCCAGGCGGCAGCTTTCAATGGTAAAGCCGATAACTTCAAGAATATTTGCCACGATGGTCAATAATTAGTGATCAACAATTCTACTCTGCCGTATCGTAAAAATATTTAGAAGGATAAATTTTATTTTCATTCAAACTCCTCACTGCATACACAAAGCCCTTTTGCATAGCATAAGCGCCATGTTCCCCTTTCTTGTTTACCGCTACAAAACCTACCTGCAGTGTTTTTGCCTTTTCAGGATTGTTTTTAATGATCCGCTGCACGGTTTTTTTGCAGGCCATTTCGGGGCTGTAACCCTGCCGCATCAATTCAACCACCGTATGCGTACCGCTTGTGCGTATTACTTCTTCGCCCACACCGCTGGAAGTGGCAGCACCTACCTCATTGTCAACAAATAAGCCGGCGCCAATGATCGCGGAATCGCCTACACGGCCATGAATTTTAAAAGCCATGCCGCTGGTGGTTACACCACCGGATATATTGCCCGCGGCATCTATGGCCACCATGCCCATCGTATCATGGTTAAATGAACCATTGTCAAATCTTATAGGTGCAAAAGCGCCGTCTTTTTTATTTTCAATATTAATAACAGGTTTGTATTCTGATTTTTTCAGCCAGCTTTTGTACGCTTCTTTTGCTTCTTCAGATAACTCCGCAGGTTCTTTGGTAAAGCCATTCTCCAAAGCAAACTGCTGGGCGCCGTTGCCTACCAATAACACATGCGGTGTGGTTTCCATTAGTTTTCTTGCAACAGATAAGGGATGTTTTATTTGTTCCAAACCGGCCACAGCGCCGCAATTGGCTTTTTCATCCATAATGCAGGCGTCCAGTGTTACAATGCCATCCCTGTCAGGGTAGCCGCCGAGGCCTACACAGCAGGAGATCTTGTTTTCAACATATATAGCGCCGGCTTCAATAGCATCAATCGCTTTGCCTTTATTGGCTAAGATATTCCAGGCAGCGGCATTTACATTTTTGCCTTCATCCCAGGTGGATATCATAATGGGTTTGTTGATGGCAGCAAAATTTTCAGCTTTTTTAAAAGAGAACAGGGGAGCTGTGAGGGCGGATAAATGAATGAATTTTCGTCTCTGCATATCAGTTATGGTGGATAGTGAGCTTTTTCAGCATGGCTTCGTTCAGGCTGTCTGAATATGTGCCGAAAGCACCGGTAATGGTGCCTTTTATTTTCCCGTCTCTTGATTCCACGGCATACACCACGTCTTCATCAGATGGATTGGTATCACCTTCAAAACGGTAAACCTCTGTTATTTCAAACTCGCCGGGGTTGAGGCAGATCTCGTGCTCATCGCATTTGATAGCATCAAAAGCAATATTGAAATCGAGGTTGTAGCCTTTGGCTTTTAAACCTTTTAATGCATCAACAACGGTATCATAATTTTCCATGGTAAAAGTTTTGTATAAAGATAATAAAATAGTCATTAGTGGCCGGCAGGTCAATGGTTAGCAACCTTTTTTGAAAACTTTACAGAAGCCAGGTACAATACAGCTGCTACTGCAATGCCGGCTGTAATTAAAAAAGTGGTGGCGGCGCCGAAGGCATACCACAGCAACCCTGCAAGGCTGCTGGCTACCAGCGTGGCAATGCTTTGAAAGCCCATGTAGGTGCCGATAGCGGTAGCGGTATCTTTTTTATCAGCAATATTGGTTATCCATGCTTTGGATACACTTTCGGTGGCAGCGGCATACAAGCCGTACAAAAAGAAAAGAAAGAAGGACACCGGGAGGCTTTTGTTAAATGCAAAGCCAATATACACTATGGCAAAAATGAATATGCCTGCCAAAAATATTTTCTTTAAACCTACCTGGTCAGCAAGGATGCCAACAGGGTAGGCCAGCAGGGCATACACAAGGTTGTAAAAAATATACACACCGATCACGGTAGTATCATTCAAGCCGTTCTCTTTCATTTTTAATAAAAGAAAAACATCAGAGCTGTTGAATAATGCAAAAAGCAACAGCCCATACAATAATTTTTTGTATTCAGCGGGGCTTTTTTTCCAGTATTGAATAAAAGCAAAAAAACTGGCTTTCGGTTTTTCAAATCTTAATTCCGGCTGTTTTGGTTTTTCTTTTATCCTGAACGTAGAGAGGATGGCAAGCAAGCCCGGTATAAATGCCAGGTAAAAAAGCGTTTTATAATTATCGGGATTAAAATATAAATACAATAATGCGATGGCCGGCCCCAGCACGGCGCCCACTGTATCCATACTGCGGTGAAAACCGAATACGGTTCCTTTTGTTTCCGGTGTTGCCTCATCGCTCAGCATGGCATCCCGGGCGCCGGTGCGTATGCCTTTGCCGAGGCGTTCCATTGTTCTTGCCAGTAATATCCACGCAGGGTATGCAAATAATACCATCATGGGCCTGCATACAGCGCTGAGCGCATAGCCAATTTGCACAAACGGAAGGCGCCTGCCCATTTTATCGCTCATGCTGCCGAAATAACTTTTGCTGAGCCCTGCGGCAGCCTCTGCAATACCTTCCAGGATGCCAATGAACAAAACAGAAAAACCAATGCTCCGCAGGTACACCGGCGTTACCGGGTACAGCATTTCCCCTGCCATATCAGTAAACAAGCTTACCAGCGATAACTGCCAAATGGTTTTGGTAATTATCTTTTGCGGGGAATTGGTGAGGGTAACAGCCATTTCGGTTTATATCAGTATGCTAATTTGTTGCTACATTGCAGCGGTGAATAAATAACTGCAAATTGTAAAATTAACGGGAATGAATTTTGCTTCAAATAAAAGATATGCTCAATAAATGAACATTACCCGTATTAAAGAAGTATTACCTGATGAATAAAAAAAAGAAAACAGAAAAAAAAGTTAAGCAGGGGAAAAAGAAGGTTTCACAATCAATAGTTGTAAAGGGGAAATTGGATATCTCGAAAAACGGGCTTGGCTTTGTGATAGTGGAAGGTATGGAAAGGGATGTGGTGGTAAGGCCCAATGATTTTAACCGGGCATTGCACGGAGATACCGTGACGGTGCAGCTAAAAAAAGAAGGCGGTGGGGGACGCAGGGCTGAAGGGGTTATCACTGATGTGCTGGAAAGAAAACAAACATCCTTTATTGGCAATATACAGGTGAATAAGAATTTCGCTTTTTTTATTCCGGCTTCTGAAAAACCAATTCCTGATTTTTATGTGCCCCTGGATAAACTGAACGGTGCTGCTGATAAACAAAGGGTAGTAGTGCGGCTGGTTAGATGGGAAAAAGGCGACCGCAAACCTGAGGGTGAAGTGGTAAGCATATTGCAGGGCAGCAGCCTGAATGATATGGCGATGAAGGAACTGCTGATTGATAATGGTTTTCCCTTGCTGTTTGAAGAAGATGTGATGAGCGAGGTAAAAAAACTAAGCGGCGATATTACAAGGGAAGAGCTGAGAAAAAGAAAAGACTGCAGGGATATACTGACGTTTACGATTGACCCCGTGGATGCAAAGGATTTTGATGACGCTATTTCTATCCGCAACCTCGATAACGGCTATTACGAAATTGGTGTGCACATTGCAGATGTAAGCCATTTCGTTTTGCCGGGAAGCATACTTGATAAAACAGCTTATGAAAGGGCCACCAGCGTATATCTTCCGGACAGGGTAAACCCGATGCTGCCTGAAAAAATAAGCAATGAATTGTGCTCACTTCGCCCTAATGAAGATAAATACACCTTCTCCGTTATTTTTCAAATTACCAACCGGGCAGAGATAAAACATAAATGGATAGGCCGTACTGTTATACACAGCAACCACCGCTTTACTTACGAAGAAGTGCAGCAGATTATTGAAACAAAAGAGGGGCTGCACCACAAAGCATTGCTGCTGCTGAACAACCTTGCGCAGCAGTTCCGCAAAGAACGCTTTGATAACGGCGCCATTAATTTTTCTTCGCAGGAAGTAAGATTTCAATTAGATGAAAACGCAAAACCCATTGGCATTGTGGTAAAGGAAAGCAAGGAAGCCCACCAGCTGATTGAAGAATTTATGCTGCTTGCCAACAGGACGGTGGCTGAATATGTTTCAAAAATAAAAATCAATAAAGAGCCGGTGCCTTTTCCTTACCGCATACATGATACACCGGATGATGAAAAGCTGGCGCCGTTTGCGGCATTTGCAAGAAAGTTTGGTTACAAGTTTGACATACACGATGAAATTGCTGTGGCTGCGTCCTTTAATAATTTACTGAAAGAAGTGGATGGAAAGCCCGAGCAGCATGTGCTGGAGCAGTTGGGCATCCGCACGATGGCAAAGGCGGTGTATACTTCTGAAAACATAGGCCACTATGGTTTGGGCTTTGAGCATTATTGCCATTTTACTTCACCCATACGCCGTTATCCTGACGTGATAGTGCACCGTGTGCTGCAGCAATGCCTGGATAAAAATGTGGTGCCGGATAAAAAGATGGAAGAAAAATGCAAGCATTGCAGCGAAAGGGAACGTAAGGCGATGGAAACGGAAAGGGCAGGCAATAAGTACAAGCAGGTGGAATTTATGCAGGATTACCTGGGCGAAGAATTTGACGGCGTTATCAGCGGTGTAGCAAGCTTTGGCTTTTTTGTAGAAACTGTATTGCACAAATGCGAAGGGCTGGTGAGCCTGCGTGATTTAAGCGATTTTGATGAATTTCGCCTGGATGAAGCCGATTATGCCCTGGTGGGCATGCGCAGCAAGCAAAAATTCAGGATGGGAGATGCAGTGAAAATAAAAGTGGTGGCGGCCAACTTAGATAAACGGCAACTGGATTATCATTGGGTGCAGGAGGAACAAAAACCAAAAGGTAAAATCCAAAAGACAAAAAAGAAAACGAAGTAAGGGAACTATTGCAATTTTCATTTCTCCACTTTTCATTCTCAACTTTCAACTGATATATGCATTCATTTGCCGAACTCTCTAAAATTTTTGAAGAAAAGTTCAATACCAGTCATTTCCCCTCTCATATACCCACATTGTATGAACCGGCTCAATATATTTTGCAGCTGGGAGGAAAAAGGATACGGCCTGCCTGTGTGCTCATGGGCAATGAACTCTTTGATGAAATAGTGCCTGATGCTTACGAAGTGGCAAATGCCATTGAGCTTTTTCACAACTTCACTTTGATACATGATGATATAATGGACCAAGCGCCTGTACGCAGGGGCCTGCCCACGGTGCATACAAAGTATGATGAAAATACAGCCTTGCTTGCCGGGGATGTAATGCTGGTAAAATGCTATGAATACCTGAACAGGTTAAAGAGCGCTTCTTTGCATACCATTATCCGGCTGTTTAATACCACCGCCACGCAGGTGTGTGAGGGACAGCAACTGGACATGGATTTTGAGAAAAAGGATACCGTGAGTTTTGATGAATACCTCGATATGATAACACTTAAAACTTCTGTGTTGCTTGCCGCAAGCCTTCAGTTGGGTGCTGTATTGAGTGGCACCGGGGAAAGGAACCAGCAGCACATTTATGAGTTTGGCAAAAATCTCGGCATTGCCTTCCAGGTACAGGATGATTACCTGGATGCTTTTGGCGACCCTGCCATCTTTGGCAAACAGCCCGGCGGTGATATTATGGCCAATAAAAAAACATTCTTAATGATAAGGGCGCTGGAAGTGGCTGACGATACCGGCAGAAAAGAATTGCAGCAACTGATGAAAGAAAATCCAACCGGTAAGGTGGACAAAGTTTTAACCATTTTTAAAAAATGTGAAGTGGACAAATGGGCTGCCGGGCTCAAAGAAAAATACCTTCAGACCGCATTACAGCATTTAGAAGAAATTGCAGTGGTTGCAAAAAGAAAAATACCTTTAAAAGAGTTGGCATATTTTCTTATTCAAAGAGAGAAATAGGAGATTCTTCTTATTTACTAAAAAAGCGGAATTTTTTAATTCCTCTTTTTTAATTCTTCATTTTAAGTAAGTATTATTTGTTCCATACGGTACAGTCTGCTGTTCCGTCAAATGCGTCTTTATAAAAAACTTCATAAAAATCCCCGCTTCTTTGAAGCGGGGATTTTTATGAAGATAAACGGAATTACCTTATTCTATGACAATATTACAAACCAGGAGCTTTGGTAGCAAAGTCGTAACCTGTCCAGGAGAAAGCTGTTTTATCAGCACCTGTATTAGTAGTGTTATTTAATACAAGCTGTGCGAAATCGCTAAATGCATAAGCAGGGTAAGTGCCGGTAGCATTATAGTTTGCACCGGGAACAGGGCTGTCTGCAGATGTTGTTACACCAGTTGCACCGATGAAGTTAGCACCTGTGTAGTTTATGCTGATATGAACGTCAGAAGCAAGGGCCGGGCCTGTACCATCGTTAAATTTAATCAAACCGTTTGTTGGATTAACAGCAGTGGCAGCCCAAAGAACTTTTGCATTATTAATCGTGATTTTACAACCTGTGCGGTAAGTAAATCCTGCACGAAGCGTATAAGCAGGATTACCTGTAGAGCCGGCGTCATTACCATTTGCGTTATAAACCCCTACTGAAAGATTGGTGAAAGTAGGATTTGACAAGTTGGTAGTAACTGCAGGAGTAGAAGCCAGGTCAGAAAATCCTCCGTCACCTTCCATCATACCTGAACCGTTAGTGATGTCTGTAAACCCGGCTTCACGAACTTCAATGATGTTAGTAGCAGTACCTGTCCAGCCAAGACACCAGTCAAAAGTATCATCGGCAGAATTTACCACCAAAATGTTCTCAACGTTTACACGGCCACCGAAGAATTCGATATTGTCGTCAGAACCATCATGTAAATAAAGGTTTTTAAGGATAGTGCCTGTACCCTGTGCGTACAATGACAGGTTGTTACCTTCTTTTGTAGCGTTAACACGGGCACCTGCGTAACCGATTTCTACATATTCCAAATCACCTGAGCCATCAGCATCGGCGTTACCACCGTAAAGCTCATCACCAAGCTCTGTTGTTTGGGTATAAGAACCATCCCTTGTACCGGTAGCAGCGTTTACGAGTGTAGCTTTACCACACAGGAAAACACCCATCCAGTCGCCCGGCTTTTTGTTTAAAGAAGTGAAACGGATGGGTTGGGAAGCAGTACCTACAGCATTCAGCTTTCCACCACGCTGTACCTCTACGGATACGTTTGTACCGCCACCTGCGTTAGTAGCATCGGCAGTAATTGTAGTACCTGCACTGAGCGTTAATGTAGAACCGTCAACTACAATCAAACGGCCTGTAAGTGTGTAATTACCGGCAGGCAAAGTGATGTTGCCATTTACTTTACCTTTCAGGTTTTGTGGGTTGTAGTCCGGGTCATTTAAAGAAGAGATGTACCCATCCGCTGCTCCGGGTGGAGGAGTAGTATTGTTGTTGTCGTCTTTACTGCAGGAAGCAAACATTGCTGCAGCCGCAGCTAACATAAGCATTTTTTTCATTTTCATTTGTTTTAAATTAATTATTGAGTTTGATAAAGAATTTATAATTGCCAGTTAAGCCCAAGAACCAGGGTCACGCCTTTCTTGTAACTGCTTATCAGCACATCACTCGTTTTGCCGATTACGTTTGAAGTGGCTTGTTGTGTGAGCTTAAATTCCGGGTTCAGGATGTTTTTTGCACCGAGATTGATTGTTAACCTGGATTTTTTCAATTCAAAACTGTTGATAAAATCTAAGGTAGGCACCGCTTTTTCTATAAGGTTTTCACGCCCGGTTGTTCCTACGGAATACACTTTATCGTAGAAATAATTAAACACCAGAGTGGATAAAAGCGATGTTTTTTCGCCGCTTGTGTTAAAGCTCAGGTCTGCGTTGGCAAGGAAAGGAGAAGCGCCCTGCATTTTCCCCCTGGGATGTGTAAACGTAGCTGACACAAGGCCTGTTGTTACATCTTCCTGTGTTTCTTCGCTATATAAATAAGAAGCGTTTAATCCGAAAGACAAATCATTTTTGCGTACTTTACTGTCAAAATTATAAAGCGTTTTTCGCACTTCAACTTCGGCACCTGCCACAAAAGCTTTATCGGTATTTACGTAAGAATAATCCAGCCCGGGCGTGTTCATAATCATTCTCAAAATCGGGTCCTGAATGTATTTGTAGAAACCACCTGCAGAAATAATTTCTTTTTTAGACAAATAATAATCGTACTTCAAATCGGCATTATAAACTGTTGAAGGTTTCAAATAAGGGTTTCCACGTTCGTTGAAATTGACATCGCTGTACAGGAAATTCGCCATTTCCTTAAACTGCGGCATTGTATAGGTTTCGCTTGCGGCAAAACGCAATGCATTTTTTTCGTTAAAGCTGTATTTAAGATTTAAGCTTGGTAACAAATAATTTTTATCAATAAGCGATGGCGGAGTGGTAAGGTCAGTTACGGTGCTCGTAATATTGGTATGCCAGGTAATGGTTTGTTTTACCTGTTCATCACGCAATCCCACCTGCACGGTAAATTTTTCACTTACAGGATAAAGTAACTGTGCATAGCCTGCACCAATTGTGCGGTGACCAATGTAGAACATCGGGGTTAAGTTGGTATTGCCCCATAAGGTAATAAGGTTGAAAGCGCCTGAATTAAGGCCTTGCTGGTTTAATACAGCATCGGGATCGTTTGGATCTACCGCCAGTCCGCTTTGTTGATAATCAAATTCAATAAAATTGAAAGTCCTGTCTGTTTTCCTGTAATTTCCTCCCAAAGTCAATACAACCGGCAAATCTGCATTCGGGTTAAAAGTGTAACCTGCTTCTGCTTTCCCGCTAAAATCATTTTCGTTGAGTGTAGAAAAATACCGGTTATTATCTCCCGGAGAATTTGCACTCAGAATGTAGCTTCCGGTCTCCGTCATTGCATAAGCATTGGTTTTTCTGTCCGGTTCCGTTCCACGCATGGTGCTGTAAACCGCACCTATATTTGCGCTGATTTTGTCGCTGAATTTATAATCTGCTAATAATTGGTTTGAGAACAAATTATTATCGTTGTTTTGCTGACGGACGATGAGTGATTTTTCTGCATCAGCTGAGCCGAGATTATCGTTAATGTCTTTATGGTATCCCAAATAACTTCCTACAAACTGGGAAGTGTTATGAATGAAGAGTGAGTTTAAGGAAACGCTTCCTTTGGCATGTTTATATTTCACATTCCCGAGCAAAGATTGCGTGGTTTTGTAATCGGAACGCTCCATGTTCATACGTTGCTGGTAATCTCCGGTATTTGTTGCCTGTCCTATGAAGCCCTTCCTGTAGTAATAATCGCTCACGCTATTGGCAACACCAAACAATGAAAGCGTATTATTGCCTTTTCCTGTATTAAATTTCCTGCCACCGGCGATGTTAAAGTTTGTATTTACCGGGCTTGAAACATGATCGGTTTTAAAACCTGAATTAAATGTGTATTGGCCCAAATCCGTAATCGGGGAATTTTTTCCGTTTTTAAGAAAACCGAAATAACTGTAAGCTCCGTTTGAAACCACAAAATTGTCTGCTGAAATTGCATTGGTATTAAAACCTGCACTTGCAGAAATGCTCAAAAGTTTGGACTTGTCTAATTCTTTTGAAGAAATATCAATATTCGCTCCGGAATTATCACCGTAAAGAGTTGCTCCGAAAGTTTTGTTTACGTTGATATTTTTTATGATGTTCGACTGGAAGAACTCCAAAGAAATATTTTTATACAAAGGGTCTTCTGCGGGAAGTGGCAGCCCGTTGAGCGAAGTAGAGTTGTATCTATCGCCAAGCCCGCGTACAAATACATTTTTCACGCCTTCCTGTTTGGAAATCCCGGCAGTTTTTGTAACAGCAGTTGCAGCATCGGAAACGCCCTTTTTAGCCATTTCCTGCGAACCGATTGCCTGCTTCATTTCCATGGCATTCTTTTGCTCTAAGAGTAGTGCGCTTTCTTTTTCACGGTTCACCTTTTGCTGCACTACTACATCTTTCAGCTGATGGCCTCCTGAACCCAATGCTTTATCAATAACAACCGTTTCCCCGGCTTTTACAACAACTTTTTCCTCGATGCTTTCATATCCTGATGAGCTGAACTGAATGATGTAAGTTCCCGGTTCTATGCTGATGGTATACTTTCCTTTTTCATCTGAAGTTGCACCGGTTGTTGTGCCTTTTATTACTACACTCGCAAACGGCAAAGGCTCGTTGTTTAAATCTTTGCTTGTTAATGTTCCTGTTATGACTCCTTTGGTTTGTGCAAAAGCAATGAAAGGAAAAAGAAAAAAGTAAAGAATAGCAAATGATTTTTTCACGGTAGGTAAATTTCCGGCAAAGAAATGCCGGGAGGGTTATTGCTCCATTAAAGTTGCGTTAAGAAATCATGTCGTGAATGTTACGAAATTGTTACCCGGTTTTACTTAAGGTAAGGCTGTATTTTACCGGCAGTAACACATTCATTATTTATTTGTTTCAATAATTTTCTTAATTTCCTCCCTTTAATAAAACCAACACTGACATGCCTAATTCTTTATTCAGGACAAAGAAAATATCTAATATCATTGCAGAAGGGGGAGATGGCTCACATGAGGGGCATGGTTTAAAACGGGTGCTTACCGTAAGGGATCTTACTTTTTTTGGTATTGCTGCCATATTGGGTGCAGGCAGCTTCAGCAGCCTGGGCGGTGCGGTATTCAATGGCGGGCCCGGTGTTGTGATACTATTTATTATTACAGCTACGGCCTGCGCATTTACTGCCTTTTGCTACAGCGAATTTGCAAGCCGCATACCGGTGGCCGGCAGCGCTTATACTTATGCCTATGCTTCTTTCGGCGAATTGTTTGCCTGGATCATCGGCTGGGCACTAATAATGGAATACAGTATCGGTAATATCTACGTGTCTTTCAGCTGGAGCGATTATTTTACTTCCTTTTTGGATAAAATGGGAATGCATATACCGCACTGGCTCAGCACCAGCTATGCAGAGGCAAAAGGCGCCGTGGCCAATGCGGGCAATGCAGATGATATTGATGCCTGGAACAATGCCCCGGTAATTGCCGGCTTAAGGGTAATTATTGATTTGCCGGCCCTTGTCATCAACATGCTTATTACATGGCTGGTGTACCGCGGCATTAAGGAAAGCCGCAACTTCAGCAACGTGATGGTAATATTGAAAATGGCAGTGGTGACCCTGGTAATCCTGGTGGGCGGCTACCTCGTTTTTTCAAACGGGCTTACCGCTAACTGGCTTCCTGAAAATGATAAAGGCGTTCACTCTTTTATGCCAAATGGCTTTGGCGGTGTAATGTCTGCCGTAGCGGGTGTATTTTTTGCTTACATAGGTTTTGATGCGGTGAGTGTGATGGCGGAAGAAAGCAAAAATCCACAGCGTGATTTGCCCAGGGGCATGATCTATTCCCTCGTTATCTGCACTGTAGTGTATATCTTACTAACGCTGGTACTAACGGGAGCGGTTAACTACAAAAATTTTGACGGCGTGGGCGACCCGCTGGCATTTATTTTTGAAAAAGACAATTTGAACGTGGGATGGATGCAGCTGCTGGTAGCGGTTTGTGCTGTTATTGCCATGACCAGCGTATTGCTGGTATTCCAGATGGGGCAGCCCCGTATATGGATGAGCATGAGTAGGGATGGTTTGCTGCCGCCTGTATTTCAAAAAATACATGCTGTATATAAAACACCTTCCTTTTCCACTATTGTAACAGGACTGGTGGTAGGCATTCCTATTTTGTTTACAGATAAAACGTTTGTTTTAGATTTTACAAGCATTGCCACATTATTTGCCTTTGTGCTTGTGTGCGGTGGCGTATTGCTGATACCTAACAAAGAAAAAGAAGAAGGAAAATTCCATTTGCCGTATATCAACGGGCAGTTTATCTTTCCTTTGATCGTGGCAGGAACAATTATCGTTATCGCGGTATTTTCAAAAAGTTACTTCAGCAATATTTTCCATTTTGATTTCAGTGCCAATGAAGAGTATGCAACAGGCAAAATAAGCTTTATGGATGCAGCCACGCCGAATATTTCATTGATCATTTTCTGGCTGGCTGCTATCGTGCTTGCCATTGCGGCGTTTATAAAAAAATATTCACTTGTCCCGCTGATGGGCCTTATCACCTGCCTGTACCTGCTTACCGGTATGACGAAGAGCAACTGGGTTTGGTTCCTGGGGTGGCTGGCAATAGGGCTGGTTATCTATTTTTTGTATGGATATAAAAAGAGCAGGCTGGCACAAGGCTGATGGTTACAAATGGCAAGATGCTTGTGCTTACCTTTGCAAAAAGTTTGGCAGAAAGATGAAATACGAACCAGGGGATAAAATAATCGTACTCCATACCGAAGAAGAAGGAAAAGTGGTGGAAATTATCAATGAAAGCATGGTGATGATAGAAGTAAAAGGCGTGCGCTTTCCTGCCTATTTAGACCAGATAGATTTTCCTTACTTTAAAATGTTTACTGAAAAACGGAAGACTGATAAGAAGAAGGTTTTTATTGACAATGTAAAACGGGAAAAAGCAAACATCAAAACAAAAACAGGAGAGGAGAAGGGGATGTTCATCTCTTTTCTGCCGGTATTTGACAAAGATATTTTTGATGATGATGTAGTGGAGAAATTCAAAATACATTTGCTGAACCAGACCGGCACCCAATTTAATTTCACTTACACCTTATATTTTAATGGCGAAAGCAATTTTGAGTTGAACAATACCATTTTGCCCCGGCAGGATTTTTACCTGCATGATGTACCTTTTGACGACCTGAGCGATAACCCCCGCTTTGGCTTTGAATTTTCATTAGCTCTACCTGATAAAAAGAAAGCACCTTACTGCGAGGCTTCGCTTAAAATAAAGGCAAAGCAATTGTTTAAAAAAATAGAGGAAGTACAGCAAAAAAATGAAGCCTCGTTTTCTTACCTGCTGTTTGATAAATATCCTGATAAGGTAGAGGAGGAAAAGGTGGACCTGTCCAAACTGGGCAATGCCGGTTTCAGGATATATGATGCCGGTAACATAAGGCAGCACCTGCCACCACCACGTTCTGTAGTGGACCTTCACATTGAAAAGCTTACAGATAGCTGGAAGCACCTCAGTAATTTTGAGATACTCACCCTGCAGCTGAAAGAATTTGACAAATTTTACGATTTGGCCGTGGCGCACCACCAGCCTTCCCTTACTGTTATACATGGTGTGGGTGAAGGTAAATTAAGGGATGAGATCCATGATATTTTGCGTACCAAAAAGGAAGTAAAATCTTTTGTAAACCAGTACACGGCAGCATACGGCTATGGGGCTACCGAAATTTATTTCAGTTAATGATTTTGGTATTACTTTAAAAATGGCTTTATTTAGGATACTAAAACTACCGCTATGCCCTTATATATGGACAGGCATGATGTGCCGGGTATTACCGCCGCTGCCGTGGCAGAAGCGCATGTAAAAGACCTTGCGATTCAGCAGGAATATGGCTGTGTATGTATGACGTATTGGGTGGATGAAGAAAGGGAAAACGCTTTTTGCCTGATATATGCACCGGATGCAGATTCAGTAAAGGAAATGCACAGGCATGCTCATGGCCTTGTGCCTTATGATGTGATAGAGGTTGAGGATAAAGTGGTGCATTCTTTTTTGGGCAGGGTATATGATCCCAAAATAAGTATGAACAACAATGGGTTGAAAGTTTTTGCCGAGCCTGCTTTTCGCTGTATTCTTTCATTTGACGTACAGGAGCAGGCATTGCTTAATTGCCGCTATGGCAATACAACTGCCAATGAACTGCTTACCCGTTTTTATGAAATTGTTCACCAGGTTATTCTTTCACACAGAGGCAGCCTGGTAGAAAACCATGAAGATCTGCTGGGTTCTTTTGCTTCAATAAGCAATGCAGTAGATGCTGCCGCAGCCATACAGGAAGAAGTTGGCTTACTGAATGCAAAAAATACTTTGCCTGCTGTTGCTGTAAGCATTGGCATAAGTGCCGGTGAGCCTGTTACCAGGAGCAATGATTTTTTCGGCGATACTATTAGGGTGGCAAAGCGCCTGAGCTTTGTAGCCGGTGGCGGAAAAATATATATTCCGGCAGTAGTAAAAGAAAAATATAAAGGTACCGCCGTTAATATGGCTGCTGACGAAAAAATAAAAATACTGAAAGGGGAAGATGAAACGCTGCTGAACAGCTTGTTTGACCTGCTGGATGCTGCTGCGGATGAAGACGGCCTTGAAAATTTCTGCGCCCGCCTCGCTATTTCCAGGTCAAACTTTTACAGGAAGATAAATTCCCTCACAGGCTATTCTCCCAATGACTTTTTGCAGGAAGTGCGCCTGCAAAAAGCCCTCCGGCTTATGCACCGCCATCAAAAAAATATCACTGAAGCTGCACTGGAAGCGGGTTTCAGCACTTCTTCCTATTTTACCAAGTGTTTTAAGAAAAGGTTTGACGTACTGCCTACCGAGTTTTTGAAAAGTATAGGATAGAAGCAGCAAAGATAAAATGATGAAGATATCCTGGTCCGTTCAACCTGCTCAATCAGCATTCCCGCCTGGTCAAAAATTGCCAATCACTGGTCAGTTTGTTATAGCCTCCGGGCATTGTGTTGCCGTAGCTTAGCATCATCATTTAACAACAAAAACTTTGTAGTATGAAAATCTCAAAACTCACCACTATGCTTCTCTTTGTGTGCTTCTCATTTATCGGCAACAAAGTATTTGCCCAGGCAGCAACAACAACCCCGCCACCCGCTAATGCCAATGGCCTTAACACTTATGTAATTGAAAGGGACATTCCCGGTGCCGGTAAACTCACCACAGATGAATTAAAAGGTATTTCACAAAAATCCTGCGCTACGCTGAAAGAGCTTGGCGCTGGCATTGTATGGCTGCAGAGCTATGTTACTGCCGATAAAATCTTCTGCATTTACCAGGCAAAAGACGAAAAAATAATAAGGGAGCATGCTGCCAAAGGCGGGTTCCCCGTTACAAAGATTACACAGGTATCAAACGTGATAAGTCCGGAAACGGCAAAATAAAATAGTTTTGAAATTGAGGCCCGCTCCTTGTTAACCGCAGGGAGCGGGCTTATGTAATTATGTGGATTTTCTTTTACCGGCTTTCTTCTCTATCTCCCCTAAGCTATCTCTCCTGCTGTTCCTGTACAACTGCATCTTTTGCTGCTGAATTAATTATTTCCTATTGCGTTCTTTCCGGCGGTACGGTTAAAACACGGTATTGTGTACGGTGAAACACCCCTGTTGCGCACGGTGAAAAAACTGAAAAAAAATCGGTGTTTTAACTGTTGTTTTTGTAAAAGCGATTTTCCAGTTTTATACTGTTGATTTAAAAGCCATCTACGGTAAAACCCGGAAGCCGAAAAGGGATAAAAAGAGTAGGCATACCTTAATTACCTTAATTATGAAAAAAATTATTTTTTTAATTGTGTTAATGAGTAGTGCAAAAACAAGTGTGTACAGCCAGGAGCATGTGCGTATTATAAATGCACAGGCTGTTGCTCAATTTCTGAAAGTGGAAAATGGCAAAGCTTCTACTGCTATACGCAATGTGAAGGTAAAAGTGGAATATTGGACCGATAATAAATCAGGAGCCGCTGATAAGCAATTTATTTTTGTGGTTGCATCGGCTTCTGCAGCAGCCGGTGCCGGGCCTTCTATTTCAATGAATCCTGTCACAATAAAAAAAGATGATTTTGATACTGATCATGACACAGCAGAGTATGATGTGCCGGTTACCATAAAAGCTATTGCTGCTTTTAAGGCTGAATTTTTTACCATTGGTATCAAAGAACCTGATGCTGCCGGCACTCTCCTGGATGAATCTACAGGCGGCAGTACAGGGGTGGCACTGCAGAAAGGCCAGGTGGATGAAGAGGCATTGGAAACACCCTTTGGTTTTACATATCTCAATGCAGTAAACTTTGACTTTAAAGAATCAGGAAGTGCCAGTTATGTAGGTCATTTAAATGTATATCAGCCATACCTGTACAAAAAGATTGGTATTAATTGCGGTATTTTTAAAACAGATTTTTCGCGGCAGGACAGTAGTCTCGATGGCACACGTGACTTTGCAGCTAACGTGCATATTAACCCTCTGGACTCGGTGAAGGTGGGTAACAGATATTTAAGGCAATACAATAAATTATCGGTAGTTTCTAAAAACGTTACATGGAGTTTTTACCTGCAGCCTCTTTACCGGGTAATCGACAGGACCAATTTTAAGTTTTATATTCATGGCCATATAGAATTTTATGTGGACAAATGGAATATTACTTCCACGCTCACTAACTACCAGCAGGACACTTCTTTTATAACAGCTGATAATATTTCTGTACTCAGGGATAGTATTGACAATGTAAATGCCTTTCAAAAATCCACTACCGAGCCGGTTGTTTCCAAAACCAATTCCACCAAGGTAAATTTTAACTTAGGCATTGGCATTACTATAGATGCCAAACTTTGGGATAGCGGTAATTTATTTGTACAGTTTACCGTCGGCAAAGCCATTGATTATGCAAGGCCGCTGGCTATTAATCCTCAAACTCTAAAATCAATCGAAACAAATGATGCTACCTATAAAGGTAAAATAGCCCATCTTACCAGGATTGTATTAACACAAAAGTTAACTGCCAATATGCAAGCTTTGATAGGAGTAGATGTCCGGGGAATATGGGGTAATAACCCAACCTATTCCACTTACATCGGCGTTAATCTTGGGCTGGCAGGGCTGAAGAAATTAATAAACGGGGCATAATAGTATAATATTCAAGATGTCCGGCCAAACGAGACTCTTCCCCCATCAAAATTACCCAGGATTCTTCCTGTTTTCCTATGTATACTAAATTCAACCAGAACCTATAGCCACTTACAAAGTATATTTCAGAATTGTAACTATAAAAATTATACAATGGAACAAAATAGCATTGAAATTCATGGCCTTGATTTGAAAATAGACCAAAATGTTCATAAAATATGTGAAGTATACAACTCTTCGTCAGGCACTACCCGGAGTACGCTTTATGTACTATTATTGGTAAATATTTTATCAATAATTAGGAGTTATTAATACTCATAAGTTTAATTGGACAGATACAAGAATTGTAAAGCTTGATTCGACTATACAATATCTCAAGTATAGAGAAGCAGAGCTTAAAATTAGCTCCCCAAAAAAAGGGAATGAAAATACTTTTATTAAGGATAGTATTATAATTGAAGATTGCTTAAGCAAATCAATAGAGGAAAGAAATGCAGTAATTAGAAATAAAACGGCCAATATTCAAACGGTTATGGTTCCCGTATTGGGCAATATGTTTGATGTAAACAACCTGGGTTTAATATCGGGTATGTCATTCATAATATTATTAATTGTGCTCCGGTTGACGCTGAGAAGAGAAAAAAATAATTTAAAGATTGCTTTAAAATCAATATCGGAAAGATATACGGATAATATGATCGGCGGGGATTATGAAAATTTTATGCCTTTTATTTTATACTCAAAAGATGGAATGGAAATGATGAATAACGAGGCTGCCAGAAAAATAAATTATACAAGACGAAAACATCATTACAATTTTTTATCGATGAATGAAGTTTTCAACCTTCCGTCGCTGGACGTTGCTGATAACGAACTACAAAATACAACTCTTGGCCGGATCATTTCGAGGCATCTTTTTTATTTTCCATACCTTATTTATTTAGTTATTTATATAAATGACTTGCTAACATGGAAAAGGGATTTGATAATTCTTTTTGGCATACAATATTTACATACTTATGCAGCCTTGTTTTTATTTCTTCATATCTTATTTATGCAGGGAATGCAATAAACAAAAAAGGATAGTTCATGACTTATTCGAAGGTTTTTATAATAACAACTACTTGTACCGGGTTTCGGAGGTGAACGAAAATCAATCAAAGAAGATTCCTTTTTTATACAATTCCATAAGTCCGCTTGTAAGTTTTATTTCCAATTATGGAATTATTTCTGCTCTGTTTGGTATTAAATCAAAATAGTTATTAGCACCCCTGCTCAATATACTATGAAATGAATTTCTGTTAAATGCCACTTTCCTTTAAGTAAAACTCCGGCTACATAAGCATTATAGATAAACACATGTCCATTTGTAGCTGTCTTATTATTATAAACTAACAATGACCGCAAAATATTTTACAGCAAAATGTCATTCCGGCAATACAGTCAAATATTAACATTAAAATTTAAAATTATGGTAGAAACTGTTCTGGCCTTTATAGAAAAGGTATACAATTCAATTAAATATAATGGCTTTTATATTTTATTATCGTTAGTATTCCCTTTGATAATTTGGAAATTTGATGCAGGCAAAGAAATTATTGTATCCATGAGCGAAACTGCCTATATTGAAAATATGCTGTTTTCACTGGTTGCATTTGCCGGTTTAGGTTTCAGTGTATGGTGTATACCAACACTTGCTATTAAGTTTTTTCAATTTGTAGCCAATTATAGAGTAAAAGGCAATAAAGCAAGAAACTATGAATTAAAAATCTGTCTTTTTAAGCAACTGATATTTATTTATAATGGAGATGGCAATAGTGCTGATACTGATGCCGGGCAGGCAAAACCTAATGTTCATGACTGTATTAGTACCTGCAAAAAAAGAGAGCAAATACCTATGCGATATTTTGCAATAATGCCTTGGATATTGTTTATCCTAACTTGTGTAAGGTGCTTTTTTGCCGGAGGTTACGTATGGCTGGCGATGATATTATTGTTGGGTATAATAGTGTTAGTACTGTTATTTATTAATAAGAAAGAAAACGGTATAGTAAAACAGGTTGGAAAAATATTCTCGGGAGGGAAGGATATCCGCCCTGCCAGGTTTACAATCGGAATGGTTACTATAGCTATAGTTGTTACCGGTATATGGGTCAGGTATTTCATTTTTTCTGATAAAAATATAGAAATATTAAACATTAATATCGTAAGGTGGATTGTAGTAGCGCTGCATATAATATGCCTTTTTCTTTTTTATAGTTTTATCATTTACCTCGAAAACGAACATTTCACCGAAAAAGATTCATATAAAATATCCAATGTAAGTTATAAAGCGTTAGTAATATTTCTGCTGATTTCCATAGTGGCATTCTATTATTTGAATGAATACCAGCAAATACAATACATTTCACCCATTAATGTCATTATAGTTGTAGCTACATTACTTATTGTATTTTTTGAATTTTTTTTTACTTCTCAACATCTTTTAATCTCAATAATAAACAAACAGTGCACAGGCCCGGCATGCCGCTTGCAGCCTGTAGTTATAGATAACAGCAAAAGACTCAGGGGATACAAGTATTCGCTATATTTTGTCTTGGCTTTTTTGATATACCAATTCTTTTTCTCATCACTCAACTCTCACAGGATTCGTATTGTGCCGGCAGAACATATTAATAGGGAAAGACTATCTTTAACTGAGTACTTTGACAGGTGGTATCGAAACCGTAATTTGCCTGATACAGATTCAATAGTATACCTTGTATCCGGTCAGGGCGGTGGCTCAAGGGCTGCTGCGCATTTTTATGCTACAATGGCTTTTCTTGATAAGCAAGACAGTAACTTTTTTAAAAGAGTATTTTGTATTTCTACCGCATCAGGCTCTACATCCGGTGCTGAAATGTTTTTGGCGAGCAAATATTACTATTGCTCAATGCCTTATCCGGAGGCAATTAAAAAAGCGGTTGTAGGTTTATACGGGCGCAATTATATGAGTAGCGCTTTTTGGGGCCTGATGGTTGGCGATGGTATAGAATATTACGCAACTTTAGATGCTCCTTTTCCCCACGACAGGAATTATCATTTACAAAAAGAAGAGCTTTATGGATTCAATAAAGTGTTTGGGGAAAAGGCTGATGATTTTTTCGAAAAAGATTTTTTAACTCCTTACAGTGATACTACCCGGCATTGGCCTCTGTTTATGATTAATACTACCGTGGTTGATTATGGTGTCAGGGGTATTTTTTCGCCCGTAGAGGGTGACTTTAGTCTTGCCCGCGACTTATACAGTGAGTTTAGAAAAGATAATTATAATGCCGGATTTGATTTGCCATTGACTACCTGTGTAAATCAAAGCCAGGCATTTCCCTTGTTAAGCGCCTATAATTATTTGGAATGTACGGGAAGACTGGCCGATGGAGGCATAGTGGAAAATACAGGTTGCGCTACTACGCTGGAAGTGTATGAAGCTATCAGGGCATATTGTAACAGCACAGGAAAAAAAGTAAAAGTTATTTGCCTTAATTTATACAACAGCAGCCTCAGTGAAAATGTCAGAGCGCCATTTACAAATGCATCTGTGCTTAATACCGTTACTGCTGCTGCTCATAGCCCATTTGACGGGGCACAATTTTATGCTTATAAGAATCTTTCACGAACAATAAAATATCTCGATAGCCTTAATTTAGGTATTAACAGGGGTGATACAGTTATAGACTTCGGATTCGACACCTCTGTGACTTTGACAAGAACATTAAGTGCTAAAGCAGTAGAAATAATTTATAATCGGGTTAAAAATTACAAATTATAGAAACTACATGAGCCAATACCCTTAATATTTACCTGTATTTGGATTTCGGTAATAACGATGCAAAATGCTCTTAAAATGTTCCTGTCATAGTTGCAATAACTATTTCCATATTCTTATAGCCAATTAGCAATTAAAAACCCCACTCTCTCAAGCGGGGTTTTCTCTATCATCAATAAATGAATATTAATACCTGTAATGTTCAGCCTTGAACGGTCCTTCTGCAGGTACACCCAGGTAAGCTGATTGTTCCGGGGTAAGCACATCCAGTTCAACACCGATTTTTGCAAGGTGCAAACGGGCAACTTTTTCATCCAGGTGCTTGGGCAGCACATACACTTTGTTCTCATATTTGTCGTGGTTTGTCCACAATTCAATTTGCGCCAAAGTCTGGTTGCTGAATGAATTACTCATTACAAATGAAGGATGGCCTGTGGCACAACCTAAGTTTACCAAACGGCCTTCTGCCAGTACAATTACATCCTTGCCTTCAATGGTGTACAGGTCAACCTGCGGCTTAATGGTGTTTTTGGTGTGACCATAATTTTTATTCAGCCATGCCATGTCAATTTCAATATCAAAGTGGCCGATGTTGCAAACAATGGCTTTGTCTTTCATCAGGCGAAAATGTTTTTCAGTAATCAGGTCGCGGCAACCGCTCGCTGTAACGATGATATCAGCTTCCGGTACGGCTTTAATCATTGGCTTTACTTCAAATCCATCCATAGCAGCCTGCAATGCGCAAATAGGATCAATTTCAGTAACAATTACACGGCAGCCTGCGCCTTTCAGGGAAGCAGCAGAACCTTTGCCCACATCGCCGTAAGAGCCTACCACAGCCACTTTACCGGCCATCATCACATCAGTGGCACGGCGGATAGCATCTACCAAAGATTCTTTACAGCCGTATTTGTTATCGAATTTGGATTTGGTAACAGAGTCGTTTACATTAATGGCAGGAATGGGCAATGTGCCTTTTTCCATTCTTTCGTATAAACGGTGAACGCCTGTAGTGGTTTCTTCTGATAAACCTTTGATGTTTTTGATCAGTTCAGGATATTTATCAAATACGATGTTGGTGAGGTCACCACCATCATCCAAAATCATATTCAAAGGACGATCTGCACCGCCAAAGAACAAAGTCTGCTCAATGCACCAGTCAGCTTCTTCAATGGTTTGTCCTTTCCATGCAAACACGCCTATTCCGGCAGCAGCAATAGCGGCAGCAGCCTGGTCTTGCGTGGAGAAGATGTTGCAGGAGCTCCATTTTACTTCTGCGCCCAGTGCCACCAGCGTTTCGATCAGCACAGCAGTTTGAATGGTCATGTGCAGGCAGCCGGCAATCCTGGCGCCTTTTAATGGCTGGCTGGGGCCAAATTCTTCACGGATGGCCATTAAGCCGGGCATTTCTGCTTCGGCCAGTTTAATTTCTTTGCGGCCCCATTCGGCAAGGCCCATATCAGCTACTTTGTTTTTAAGGCTGAAATCAATGGAGGAATTAGCGATTGTTGACATTATATTTTTATTTAGAACACAAATGTACTGCGTGCAGAATAATATTCTAAGCAAATATGTAAATTTGAAAGATTATCATGTAATAGTAACTTTAAAAGAATAAAATACTTTTTGCGTATGGCTAAAGCGGCTAAAACAGAACAAATTGCTACCGGCACTGTTTCCCTGGATGCAAAAGATATTTCCATACTGGCACTGCTGCAGCAAAATGCAAGGATGACGGTAAAGGAAATTGCCGGGAAAATACATTTGAGCACTACCCCGGTGCATGAACGAATCAAGCGGATGGAAGCCAGCGGGGTGATAAAACAATATGCCACGCTGGTGGACCCTGCCAAAGTGAAAAAAGGATTGATTGCTATTTGCTATGTGCGGCTGAAAGAGCATAACAAAACCGCCGGCACCAAATTTATCAAAGCCATTAATGCAATGACGGAAGTGATAGAATGCTACAACATCTCCGGCGAATTTGATTTTATGCTGAAAGTGGTAACGGAAGATATGAATACTTACCACGATTTTCATGTGAACAAATTAAGCAGCGTGGAAAACATGGGCCATGTGCAGAGTGTGTTTGTGATTGGGGTGATAAAACAGACGCACCAACTGGTGTGGTAACCGGTTAATCAAATTGGTTTTTATCCGGATTTTGAACAGTGAAGAAAATAGTGAGCAATTCAACCCGTCCGCCAATAAACTGGTAATAAAGGAGATTATGCTTTGTGAGCAATATTTTCCTTATCGAAGGGTCTTTAAATGATTTTCTCCCGATGTCTGGATTAATAGCAAGAAGCTCAACCTTCTTATAAAATATTTCGAGAAAATTTTCAGCTACAGGTTGAGACCATTTCGTTTCAAGATAAAAAACAATTGAATTTAAGGCAGTAAATACTTCGTTAGAGATAATTACTTCGTAAGCCATTGGGCGAAATGCTGTTTTACTTCAGGATAAGTTTTATATTCCCCATTTTTGATTTGAGCCCTGGCTTGTTCTATCTTTTGCCACTGTTCGGGGGTAATATCATCTGTTGCCGGCAGGTTACTTTCACGGATATAAACCGCTGCATCTTCCATCATCATATTAAGCACAGCCTCGTCATTGATCTTATCAACGATTTCGTGGAGTTTGCTGCGAAGAAACTCTATATCCATAAGAAATATTTTTATAAAGGTACTTATTATCTATATACCTATAGAGAGATTATTCTTTCACAATACTTCCCTGAGATGATACCACCATCCAGCGGTTTTCTTTACGTATCCATACATCATAAAATCTCGTCCGGCGTTGCACAGGCGCTCCGTTTTCATTCCGGTAAGTGCGCAATACAAAAGTTACCACGGCAGCATCAGTATATAAGTTTACATTGCCCTGCTCAATTTCAAAAGTGTCAATGCTGATATTATTTTTCTGCCGCTGCTGCATGGTGTTGAATATATCAGTTATTTCCTGCTGCCGTGAATGAATGCCGTATTCGGAAATGCCCATAAAGCTTGAATCAAGAATGGAAGCGATGAACACCGTGTCCATTTTCAGCTCTGCTGCAAGCCATTGCTGTTCCAGCAGCAACAGGCTGATTTTTTCATTGGTATAATCCTGCCCGCTCGTTTGCGCAGGCAGGGGTATTGTTTGGCATGTTGTGGCAAGCATTGCAGCGATTGCAATTAGATGTCTCATAAAGGTAGTTTAGAGATGATTAATTGGCAGGCTTAAAAGGGAATTAGTGGTATAACATAAATTGAGCCAGTTTGGAAATGCCTGCCGGAAAGATGGCTTTTAATTATCGTATTTTCATCTCCATCACATAATCATTCATGAAGAACCCGTTGCCGATATCAATATCTTCTTCAGCAATAATGCTGAAGCCGAGCCTTTCATAAAAATGCAAAGCCTGGTTGTGGCGGTTTACATTTAATTGCAGGCAGGCAGCCGGTTTTATATCGTCCATCACATAATTGATCAGTAACCTGCCAAGGCCTTTTCCCTGCCGGTCAGGCATAATATAAATTTTGTGCAGCTTATAGATGGAGGGATTCTGCTCTTTTGGAGAATACGATGCAAAAGCCACAGGTGTTTCATCAGTATATGCCACAATAAACTGGTGGCCCCTGGCTACCTGCTGTTGCAAAGAGGAGGTGCTGTAAATAAGCTCCATCATGTATCGGATCTGCCCCGGAGAAAGAATATGGCTGTAAGTGATAGGCCATACAGTAGCGGCCATGTCCCGGATAAGCGGCACATCGGCAATACCTGCTTTTCTTACAACAGTCATTGGTTATTGAATGATGATCTTTAGATCGGGGGCAAAAAAGCGGCGGCCCTTGCTGTCTATTACAATTACATCAAAGAAGTACAGCTCTTCTCCCTTTTGTAATTGCTCTTCTATGCTTGTTTTCCAGATGCCGGTAATAGGAGTCTCGGTAAAGCGCTGCGCCACCAGGTCGGTAGTAGGGCTTACGGCGCCTGTTTCTTCATCTTCTTTTACTGCCAGTCTTTTATATGCCAGTTGGTATGATGAAACAGGGTAGCTGTTGTTTTGTGCATCTACGATCTTTAACGGGAGTGAAATGACCTGTTTGCCTTCTTCGGCACTGCAGGTGGCATTGCTGCCGGTAAACTTGTCCAGGTAAGTTTTTACAACAGGCGGTTTCCATTTGGGGGTTGTTGTCACCGGGGTCTTTGCTGCCGGTTTTTTCACCTGTGCCGAAGCTGCCAGTGTAAATAATAAAAAAGGGGCAAGTAACAGTTTAACCATAGATGTGGTTTTATCTACAACGAATATAAGCCTGAAAATAGTATTGTCAAATACTTTAACGGTTTTGTAACCATGAGCCGTATTTATTTGTATTTTTTATACAAATAGACATGACTAACGTTATGTAAATAGTGCTATTATAAAGAAGACAAACTTTCTTCAATAGTTTTTATTCTTGCTTCTACATCCGCCTTTTTCTTCTGCTCAAGGGCAATTACTTCGGGTTTGGCATTTTGCACAAAGCGTTCATTACCCAGCTTTTTCATTACTGACTGCAGGAAGCTTTGCTGGTGTTCCAGGTCTTTCAATAAGTCGCTTTTTAGCACAGAACTGTCCAGTTTCTTTTCTGCTTCTATATAGAATTTATCTTTTTCAACTGCTACCACGATGCTGTTGGCTACAGGGGCATTTACATAATTAACCATTTCTGCATTTACTTGTTTTAATAAGATATTTTCTATTGACAAATAATTATTTACAGAAATTGTTTCAATATTAAGTTTTATTGTTTCTTTAGGCTTCAGCTGGTTTTTGTTCCTTGCATCCCGTAAGGCGGAAATTACATTTTTAAGCAATGCCCCCTGTTGCAGCAATTCCTTATCTGCCGCCAGGGCAGCTCCGGATTGAACAATGCACAGGTCACCTTTTTGCTCCTTTAACAGGTGGTAAATTTCTTCCGTAATAAAAGGCATAAAGGGGTGCAGCAATTGCATTAATTGTTCAAAAAAGGCAACGGTTTTTTCATATACCGCCGCTTCAATTAATTGCTCAAAGCCGGGTTTTACCCACTCCAAATACCAGCTGCAGAAATCATCCCATATCAAAGAATAGATCACTTTCAGCGCTTCGCTCAGGCGAAATTGTTTCATCAAGCCTTCCACTTCTGCTTTTGCTTCGTTCAGCCTGTTTTCAAACCACTGTAAAGGAAAGCTGTGAGCTTTTCCTCCCGTAGCTGGTGGCTCATGACTCACAGTTTGTTTTCCTTCCCACATTTTTACCAGCTTCAGCGCATTCCACAGTTTATTATTAAAATTTCGTCCCTGCTCAAGGCTGCTTTCATCAAACAACAGGTCGTTGCCGGCTGGCGAAGCGATCATGATCCCGAAGCGTACCGCATCGGCGCCATAAGTATCAATCAAAGCCAGCAGGTCGGGGGAATTGCCCAATTGCTTGCTCATTTTTCTTCCCTGCTTGTCCCTCACCATGCCGGTAAAGTACACATCTTTAAAAGGCTGCCTGTGCTCGTATTCAAAACCTGCCATTATCATTCTCGCCACCCAAAAGAAAATAATATCCTGCCCTGTTACCAGCGTGGTGGAAGGGTAGTAGTAACTGGCTTCTTTATTGCCGGGATTGCTGATACCTTTAAAAACTTCCATCGGCCACAGCCAGGAGGAGAACCAGGTGTCGAGTACATCCTCATCCTGCTTTAATTGAGCATTAGGTATTGAATATTGAATATTGAATATTTCTTTTGCATTCTCTTCGCTTTCGGCCACCACAAACCTTCCTTCCTCATCATACCATGCCGGTATCCTTTGCCCCCACCATAGCTGCCGGCTGATGCACCAGTCCTTGATATTTTCCAACCAATACTTATAAGTATTCTTCAGCTTGGCGGGATGAAATTCAATATGGTCGTTCATCACTTCATCCAGCACCTGCGGGTTCTTTTGCAGGAACTGCTTCATATCAATAAACCATTGCAGTGATAGTTTGCTTTCTATCACAGCGCCGGTCCTTTCGCTGGTGCCTATCTGCCCTTTGTAATCTTCTGTTTTTTCTAATAAACCTAAGTCAGCAATATCTTCCGCTATCTTTTTACGCAGTGCAAAACGATCCATGCCGTTATAGGCTAATACCTGTGCAGGAGGGTTTTCATCCATTAATTCGGCAGCAGTAAACTTGCCCGTTAAGTCTAAAGTATCTATCGTTTTAAGGTTATGCTTTAACCCGATCATGTTGTCGTTCTTATCATGAGCCGGGGTTATTTTTAAAGCGCCGGTACCAAAATCTGCCGCTACATACTCATCTGCAATAATTGGAATTTTTCTATTGATAACCGGTACAATAACTTCTTTACCAATTATATTTTTATACCGTTCATCAGCAGGATTTACACAAATAGCCACGTCACCCAAAATGGTCTCCGGCCTGGTAGTCGCTACGGTAATGCCGCCATCGCCTTCGGCAAATTGATAGGTTACATAATACAGCCTTGAATCAATTTCTTTAAAGATCACTTCCTCGTCACTCAGTGCAGTGAGCCCCACCGGATCCCAGTTCACCATCCGCTTACCACGGTAAATAAGGCCTTTATTATACAGGTCAACAAACACTTTTATTACGCTCCTGTAATAGTCATCATCCATGGTAAATGATGTCCTGCTCCAGTCAAGGCTGCAGCCCAGCTTTTTCAACTGCTGCAAAATAATGCCGCCATATTTTTCTTTCCATTCCCAGGCGTATTTCAAAAATTCTTCTCTTGATAAAGATGATTTGGTAATGCCCCTTTCCCTCAGCATGCCTACTACTTTGGCTTCAGTGGCAATGCTGGCATGGTCGGTGCCGGGCACCCAGCAGGCATTTTTGCCCTGCATCCTGGCATGGCGTATCAATATATCCTGGATGGTATTGTTAAGGCAGTGCCCCATGTGCAGCACACCGGTCACATTTGGCGGGGGGATCACAATGGTATAAGGCTCCCTTTCATCGGGAATGCTGTTAAAATATCCTTTGTCAAGCCAGTGCTGGTACCATTTGGCTTCCGTTTCGTTCGGTAAATAATTCTTGCTTAATTCCATGTGGTTGAAATAGTGTGCAAAGGTAAAGAAAGAGGGGCAGAATAGTGCGAAGGACAGGAACACGGATGAAATGGATAGAGCGGATCAACGCTGATCTTTGCTTTGAAAAAACAATCCATTTTATCCTTTTTTCACCAACATCATCTGTGTTTCCATCCTCATCAATATTTATCAATTGCCTAAAGCTTCCCATAAAAAAATGACAGCTTTTGAAAGCTGTCATTTTCGCAAACTTTAAACGGTTCATTATTCCCTTATCAGCAAGCTGCCAGGCACTATAAAATTCTTCCCGGCAATTACCGTTATCCTTGCGCCCGGCGAAATTACCTGCTGAATATTCAGGTAGCAATCGGTAGTTCCTGTTGGATTGATAACGATTTCCGAACAGGGCAGCAGCCTTGCCGGCGGCACTTTATTATTTTCCCAGTTAGCAGGAACATTCCAGTTGCCGCTGCCGGTAAATGTATAAAAAGGCAATGCTATGTCAATGCCTATTTTATTACTTACTACAGTTATGGCAGTATCGCATATATGCCCGGTGACCATCCTGCACTGGATAGTGTCGTCTTGTGCAAGCGTGCTGGTAGTATAAGTATTCCCTGTTTCACCGGGAATATCAATACCGTTTTTCAGCCATTGATAAGACGGATTGCTGCCGGTATTATCAGGAGTGGCAGTAAAAGTGGTGACAGTGCCGGAGCATTGCGGGGTTTCGCCGGCAGTAATATCAATCTTTATCCCCGGAAGTGTGTCCGAATTTACTGACATCTTCACCGTATTCGATTGCAGGGTTTTATTTGCATTGGATGTAAATATCATGTTGGGGCGGCTCGATCCTATATAAGAAGCAGTGACCCTTGTACAGGCATCTGTACCATTCAATGAATCCGCCTGGTAATAGCTGGTGGAAGAGAAAGCGGTATTAGTCACCAGGTTCTGGTAACCGCTTCTTCCAACTACCTGGTTAGAGAAGCAAATATCCACCAGCAGGTTAGAAATACCATCCCAGTTAAACGGTACGGTAAAATTGTGAGTATTCACTGCATTTAATGAGGGCGTATAATTTACCGGCCCGAATACAGTAGTGAAAGCGGGGTTTAAAAAAACAGTGGTCAGCTCTGTTGCGCTGGTAGCAGCCAATTTGATGGTATATCCATTTAATGTAGAAGGATTGCCCACTGTATTGCCTACTGTAAAACCAATAGATGTGATCTCTCCCGGCGTAAGGCCCATGGCAGAAAGCTCATTTGCCTTTATAAGATACTGCTGCCTTCCATTGCCATAATAGCTTGGGTATGCAGCGCCGGATGTAGAATAGGTATTGCTGTAAGCGGTGCCATTACCTATGGATGCTGATAAGGGGCATATAGCCGTGGCCTTAATATCGCAGCGTATGCTTTGCCCGTTGGTAAGAGTTGTAGTTATATATTCATCACTGTTGGTGCCCACATTCACACCATTAAGTTTCCATTGATACACTACATTAGAACCGTTTACTACGTTTGCCCTGAAGATGGCTGTATCTCCCAGGCATTGGGGATTGGTGCCTTTTGTTTGATTTACCGTTACTATGGCATCGCCCACAGGGGTTACAGTAACCCTCACGGCATTTGACGTTACCGGTGAGCCGGCAAAGCAGGGGATGTTTGACCATACTTTGCAGGTAATGCTGTCCTGGTTTGCCAATGTGCTGCTGGTAAAAGTAGGTGTGGCAGAAGGCGGCCCCTGTAAAACGCCGTTTTTAAACCACTGGTAAACGGGGGCTGTACCGCCATACTGTGATGTAGCGGTGAAGGTAACCGGTGCCCCGGCGCAGGAAGGATTGGAACCCAGGCTTAATGCAATTGATACGGAGGGCGTGGCATCCGGCGGTATCAGTATTACTGTAAATGGTGCAGAGGTGTCTCTCGCCGTTCCACAACTGGTGGAAACCGTATATGTGCCTCCTATTTTTACCACAATTGCCCTGGATGTATCCCCTGTTGACCATAAATAATTGGAAGCAACATTGGCAGTAAGCACAATACTGTCGCCGCTGCAAAGCTGTGGCGGACTGCCTGCAGTAATTACAGGCTTTACATTTTGCTGGGTTAATGTAATAGGTACCGCTACCCAGTTATTGGTCTCATCGCTTTCTAAAAAAACATTATCAGGATCGGTGATGGAAACAATATAATAATTACCGTTGCATACGCCGTCCAGGGGTATAGGCTCGTTGAGGCCGGTGCTGTACACATCGTAGCTGCCCGGATAAATGCCCTGGTTCAGTCCGCAGCCTGTATAAAAGCCAAAGCCATTATTCGGCACCGTTAATACGGTATTGCCATTATTGTCCACGCATTCGCCGGGCGTGCCGGCACAGGTGCCAAGATTTACAAGGCAGAAGCTTTGCTTAACGCTGGTGCCGATAATGGGCCAGTTTCTTGGATCGGGATCAGAAGTTGCAGTTCTTAGTGTATAATTGGCCCAGTTGTCTACATGCAGGTGGTTATGTTCGGGATGGAATGTCATGGAACCTGCATCACGGTCATAAAAACCAAGAGTATCCGTACCGGGTATCTTGCGGTAAATACGCTGCCTTATGATATGCTTTAGCTCATCGCCGTTAGGGCATGGCACATTGCAGGGTGATGGGGCGCCATCGCAAAAGCAGGAATCAATACCATATAATTCCAATGGGCCATAGCCGATATTGGGTGTGCCGTTTGATACATACAGGAAGCCGGGTGTTTCATAGTGGTTACTTAGTATTTCGTATGCTGATGCTGTCACATCTGGCAACAGGTCGCAGCCGGCAGCCCCACCGGGGCACACAATGCCGGCACGCACAAATGGGCCTGCAGGGCCTAAATTGCTTCCGCCCAATCCATTGCCGGAAGGCGGATTATTGCTGAAAGTGATGCTTGCAAAGCGGATAGAGCCTGTATCGGGATTGCCCAGGTCATTCACCAGTAAACGCCATGCGCCGTTGGGGTCCTGCCCGTTATTG
>JBEHYP010000007.1:0-55049 GCA_048498115.1 Bacteroidota bacterium
GGTACCAGTCAGGCAGCTGGAACTATTTGCCTGCCACTACAGGTGATGCTGTAACCAGCAGGCAGGGGTGGATGCTTTTTATAAGAGGCTCACGGGCTATTAATTTACCGGCATCTACGCCGTATACTGTGCCTGATGCTACCACGCTCCGGCCTAAGGGGGCCATTAAATACGGCACGCAACCAGCAGTTACAAATGCAGGGGCAGGATTCCTGGTTGTAGGTAATCCTTATGCGGCACCAATCAATTTTAAAAATGTAGGCAAGTCTGGCGTTATCGGCGGCTCAGGCGGAAACGCTTACTATTTATGGGACCCGGAACAGGGTGGCAGCAATGGAGTGGGTGCCTTTGTAACCTTTAGCTGGAACGGAACTTCTTATGATAAATCTATACCAAGCAGCCAGGTAAGCGATAACGGGACCATTGCTTCCGGTGCTGCATTTATGGTAAATGTAAATGCAGGAGGAGGTATTACGATAGACGAAAATGACAAAGACACCGTGATATATGCCAACAGCCATTTGTTCAGGCCTGCCGGTAATACGGCACAGGCTTCCTTACGGGCAACACTATACGAAATAGAGCCTGATGGTTCAAAAGCAATTGCCGATGGCAACCTTATCACTTTCAGCAGCACTTCCAGCAATGAAGTGGATGAAGAGGATGCCATTAAGCCGGGTAATGCGGGAGAAAATTTTGGAATAATGAAAAATGATTTTAAAATTTCAATAGAAAGAAGAAAATCCCTGGCTTCAAATGATACCGTCTTTTACTGGATGTGGAATATGAAGAAAAAAAGCTACGAACTGGAAATAACAGCTGACAACTTAAATATTCCGGCTGGTACAACAGCGCTCCTGGAAGATAATTATCTGGGCCAAAAAACAATGTTGAGAGATGCAGATGTTACAAGAATAAGATTTGATGTAACATCCGATGCGGCCAGTGCTGCTGCAAACAGGTTCAGGGTTGTTTTTACTTCACCTGTTGTTGTATTGCCGGTAACTTTCACCGGCATAAAAGCACAGCCTGGCAATAAAGGATTTGATGTGCGGGTGCAATGGACGGTTGAAAATGAGATAAACATCAAAGCGTATGAAGTGGAAAGATCTGCAGATGGCGCTGCTTTCAAAGCTGTGCACAGCGCTGTTGCTACAGGAAGCACCGGTTATGGCTGGCTGGATGAAACTGCATTGCCGGGGACTGGGTTTTACAGGATAAAAAGTATAGATAATTCAGGAGCGATCAATTACAGCAGCATTGCAAAAATATATATTGGCAAAGGCGGCCCGTCAATTACAGCATATCCTAACCCGGTAAAAGCAAGTGCCGGAAAAGCAGCTATCCGGTTTAATAATATGCCCGGCGGCAATTATACTGCAACACTGTACAACAGTGCAGGGCAGTTGATTTTTACAAAACAAATTAACCTTGCGCCCGGTGTTACTACGACAGCGCCGATCCAGTTTAATAAAGAATTGCCCGGCGGGATGTACCAGCTGGAGGTAAAAGGAGAGGACGGAAGCATAAAGACATTGGGATTGATGGTGGAATAAGGCTGAATGAAAAGTACAAAATGGGGCTGCTCAAAAAGGCAGCCCCATTTTTATTATTACATGCCCGGAAAATATTGATGAAAAAACCGGAAGCGAAGAAAAAATCGTATTATTGGAATTATCCTTTCCTGCGAAAACCCGCCGGGTTTGAACGAACCTTTTCAAAAATTGCCGTATTAATTATTCAGCATGAGAAAATCTGTTTACCTTCTTTTCATTGGGGCTTTTGTTGCCTTTTATAATTACGGGTATTCACAGGTTGCCACATCTTATACCTTTACCCAGGATAATGGCATTTACACTCCACTGGTGGCAGCATTTCCATCCACCCCGGCCAGTATTTTTTCAACCAGCTGGGCTGATATTGGGTATACCGGGTATACGCTGCCTTTTTCTTTTTATTATAACGGGGTAACATACCCTGCAGGTACAGTTATCGGCCTTGATACCGATGCATGGATTGCCTTTAATCCCGGTACAATGACAGGGCAGCTGGCCAGCGGCTCATGGGTGTCTGCTTCGCTTTCCGATGGAAAATATTTATACGGCGATGCCAATAATAACGGGTATGCCGGCTTTAATGCGGATTTGCACCACCAGGATTTTGCAACAATTACCGGAAAGCTTCAGAATGGAAGCAGGACCATTTCAAACCTGAATGCCGGGGATTTTACTAACATAAGAATCGGTACCCGGCTAATCCATACCTTAATTCCTGATGGTACAGTAGTAACAGCTTTTGATGCTGCAGCCAAAACTATTACCATGAGCGCCAACGCAACCGGGAATAATAATTCCGCTGCCATTACGCCTTCTGCCAGCATTTATGCAATGACAACAGGTACGGCTCCCAACCGCAAATTTGTAATACAATGGACACAAGTGCAGCGCTATACTGTTTATATTGACGGAACAGGCAATGACAATTTTAGCTTTCAAATGATACTGGAAGAAGGAGGTGGTTCAATAGCCAATCAATCCCTTAAAGTAATGTTTGGCTCAATAGTTACTGCTGAAACTGAAGATCTATTGTTGCAGATAGGCCTCAGGGGCAATTCCGGTGCTGATTTTAATGCCAGGAAATCAAACAGCAGCTGGGCTGCCACTACAGCCTCTGCGGCAAACACCGATGTAGTGGCGCTCAAAAACGGCAATGTACCAGCCAGCGGCCTTACTTTTATATGGACGCCTGTTTGTACTTCCATGACAGCGCCGGGCGCCATTGCCGGCACCAACCCAATATGCCTTAATCAAACATATGATTATTCAATACCTGCAGTAACAGGCGCTGCGTATTATACCTGGAGCTATAGCGGTACCGGGGCTACATTTGCTGCCTCTACTATTTCCCCGGTCAACAGCATAAGTTTTGCGTCCGATGCCACAGCAGGCACGCTTTCTGTAACACCCGGCAATCCCTGCGGCAGCGGATCCGCTGCCGCAATGAATATAACGCTTAACAGCAGTGTGCAAATACTGAGCAGCAGCGGCGCTTCAAGGTGCGGAACAGGAAGTGTATCCCTTACGGCCACCACGGGTGCCGGCAATATTATTAACTGGTACACTGCTGCCAGCGGGGGAAACAGTGTGAGCACAGGAAGCACTTTTAATACGCCTTCATTGGCTTCCACCACTTCCTACTATGTGAATGCTGAACAAACAGGCACCGGCGTAACAGCTATTCTGGGTAACGGCGCCACCACTCCTTCCTCTTATGAAGGGGTGTTTGATCATTTATATGGCGGCTGTCAAACACAGTTTTTAGTGAAAGCATCGGAGTTATTGGCGGCGGGATTAAGGACCGGCAATATTACCAGGCTGGGTATCAGGTTTTCATCGGTTACTCCACAATCCTACAATGGTTTTGCAATAAGTATGCAGCAAACTTCTACTGCAGATATGAGCGGTGGCCTCAATACAAGTGCTTTTACTTCCGTTTACAGCGCTGCCAGCGTAACGCCTGCAACGGGGGTCAATAATTATATCCTGTCTGCACCGTTCAGCTGGGATGGCTCCAGCAACATCATTATCAAACTATGCTGGAGCAATAATAACACAGGCGGCACAGACAATTATGTGCAGGTGGATGCCACCAGCTATGTAAGCGGCGCTTATTACAGGGCAGACAACCAAACCCCTGCAGCAATTTGTGGAGCCACGAGCGCTACAGGCACCGTATCATCAAGGCCACAATTTTATTTTGCAGGCACTGGAGTAACCTGCAGCTCTGCAAGAACAGAGGTGGTAGCTACTATTAATCCCCTGTTGTCATCGCTTACAATGAATCCGACTGCCGCCACCATTTGTACGGGGCAGCCTGCGCAGGCTTTAACTTTCACGGGAGGAACGTACACTTCCGGTACTGTAAATGCATATACGCAGGGATTTGAAACTTTTCCTGCTTCCAATTTTGCCGCCAGCGGCGGGGTAACGGCCGCATCGGGTACTACTTATTATGCAGAAGGCGCTAAATCCGCCTATCTCACTTATGGCAATTCATTAACGGTGGCAGGCAATAATGCGTATGCTCTCACTACAAACATCAATCTCAGTACCTACACTGCTGCCACGCTCAGCTTTAAGCATATATGCGCTCTTGAAGGATATTCCACCACTTATGATGCAGGATATGTTCAGTATTCAACAAATGGCGGTGGTGCATGGACAACATTTCCTGCATCATCTTATGCAGGCAGTGGCACACTTATTAATGATATAGATGGCAGTACGGTTACAGGAACAATTTTTTCAACCAAAAGCTATCTTGATTGGATAAGCCGGTTTACCGGCGCCGGCATCACACCAGGCACCAGTCCTGCCGCCGCACTTTGGAAAACAGAAACAATAAATATTCCTGCCGCCGCACTCACCAGTCAATTCAGGATAAGATTTTTAATTGTTAGTGATGCCAGTGTAAATTATTATGGATGGTTAATTGATGATATAAAAATAATTGTGCCCGGCACTGCTGTTGCGCCTGCGGTATGGACACCCAATGGTGCAGGTACCGGTTTGTATTCCGACACAAGTGCAACCATTGTATACACAGGCAGCGCCACCACTACGGTGTATGCAAAGCCAACCATCACTACCACTTATACCGCTACCGGTACTGCACCAGGCGGTTGTACAGCTGCCAATACAGTAGCTGTGACGGTAAAGCCCGGCAATACATGGCTTGGCATCAACACTAACTGGAGCGATCCGGTAAACTGGTGCCCGGGTGTGCCTACGTTAACTACTGATGTAACTGTCAGCGCCGGTGTTCCTAATATGCCGGTACTTTCAGGTGGCACAGGAACTGTAAGAAATTTGACAATGAGCGGCGGCGCTACGCTTACGGTAACCGACGCCACCATGCAAATTGCAGGCGCCATTACTACTGCACCGGGCAGCATTAATGCCAGTAACGGTACTATCGAGCTGGCAGGCTCATCAGCACAATCCATTTCGGGCAGCAGCTTTACAGGCAGAACAATACAAAATGTAAAAGCAAGCAATAGTGTAAATGTATCCAACGCTGCCAGCGATTCTTTAAGGATAACAGGGGTACTGTCGTTTGGAAGTGTAAACAGCAAAACGTTCAACTCGGGAGATAATGTAATACTGGTTTCTTCTGCAACGGGCACGGCAAGGGTGGCAGATATTACCAACAACGGCGCTAACAACGGTAATACATTCAGCGGGAAATTTACGGTGCAGCGGTACATTCCTGCAAGAAGGGCATGGCGCTTAATGACAGCGCCGGTGGCCGCCGGGGAGCAAACTATTAACCAGGCATGGCAGGAAAGCGCAGGCGGCACATGGAGCAATAATCCATACCCGGGGTACGGCACACATATATCCGGCGGGCCGGCACGCAACGGCGGTTCCCCGGGTAATGGCTATGATATAGGACCAAGGGATCCATCTATTTACGGGTACAGCGGCACAGCATGGAACTATTTGCCTGCTAATACCGGTGAAATGATAACCAGCAGGCAGGGATGGATGCTTTTCGTACGGGGATCCAGGGCTATTAATTTACCACTGTCAACACCTTCCACCGTCCCGGATATTACTATTCTAAGGCCTAAGGGAGCTATAAAATACAATACACAACCGGCAGTTACTAATCCTTCCGGTGGTTTTATGGTAGTGGGCAATCCATATCCATCGCCAATTAATTTCAATAAGCTTACACGGTCGGGTATTATTGGTGGCATGGGTGGCAATAATGCTTATTACCTGTGGGACCCAGGCCTGGATGGCAGCAACGGCGTGGGCGGTTATGTGTCATTCAGCTGGAATTCGGGTACGGGTAAATACGACAGGTCTGTTTTAACCGGCAGCGGCCCTGCGGAAATTGCGGATAACGGTATTATTCCTTCCAGTGCCGCCTTTATGGTAAATACCAATGCAGGCGCCGGCATTATTGCAGAAGAGAATGATAAGGATACCATAGTGTATGGTAACAGTTATTTATTCAGGCCGGCTACAGTTCCATCGTCCTTACGGGCAACACTATACGAAATAGAACCTGATGGATCAAAGGCAGTTTCAGACGGTAATCTTATTACATTCAGCGCCTCATCCAGCAATGAAGTTGATATGGAAGATGCTGTGAAGCCGGCAAATATTTGGGAAAACTTTGGTATACTGCACAACGGTGCCAGGATATCTATTGAGCGAAAGGACCTGCCGGCTATAAATGACACCATTTTCTATTATATGTGGAATATGCAGCGCATTGGTTACGAGCTGGAGATCGCTGCCGAAAACCTGGAAATACCTGCAGGCGCCACCGCATTTTTGGAAGATATTTACCTGCACCGGAAAACAATGCTTGGCAATTCCGATACAACGAGAATAAATTTTGCCGTTACTGCTGATACGGCCAGCCAAGACAGGAACAGGTTCAGGGTTATAATTGCGCCGGTTGTTGTACTGCCTGTTACATTCACCGATATAAAAGCTTATCCTGCTGGCGATGATGTAAATGTAGAATGGACAGTTGAAAATGAAATAAACGTCAAACAGTATGAAGTGGAGCATTCCGCAGACGGCATTCATTTTAGCAGCATCAACAACACTGAAGCGAAAGGCGGCAATATTACCTATCATTCGCTGGATGAAAAGCCGGCCACGGGTTATAACTATTACCGGGTAAAGAGCATCAGCAATGACGGCGAAATAAAATACAGCCGTATTGTGAAAGTGTACCTTGACAAAAACAAGCCATCCATAACCGTGTATCCCAATCCTGTTAAAAGCGGATGTATTAACCTTGCTTTCAACTATATGAAAAGCGGCCACTATGCAGCAAAACTGTATAACAGTACCGGGCAGCTTGTTTTTTCAAAACAGCTTACTCTTATGCCGGGCAGCACAACAGAAACGCTGCAGCTACAAACAAAAATGGCAAATGGCGCTTACCAGCTGGCAATAACAGGCCAGGACGGGAAAAGAAAAACTTTTAAACTGGTTGTTGATGGAAAGTAAAATAAGCACTGGATTGGTAGTGTGCCAGTTTTAAATTTGAGTAAATAGTATTACCGCAAAGACGCTAAGCCGACAGGTATTAAAGTTCTTTGCACCTGAGCGGTAAATTCAAACTAATATACTCCATTTTTGCCTCCGGCATTTGAAAGCAATAATGCTTAATTTGCGTCTGCAAATAACAATCATGAAGAAAGGTGTTTCTTTTTTTATAACATTGCTTGTATTGCTGAATGCCGTAAGCGCTCAATTTGATTCAACAGGGGCAAAAAAATGGGCGGATAGTGTTTTTAATACTTTAACACAAGAGCAGCGGATTGCACAATTGATGGTTGTTCGTTTGTCATCTTATGACCCAAAAACAAAGGCCCCCGTTTATTTCGATTCATTGGTTGCAGAGCAGGTAAAGAAGTATAATATTGGCGGTATTTGCCTTTTCCAGGGAAATGCAGCAAAGCTGGCCGGTATTATTAATCATTTACAAAGCCTTGCCCAAACGCCGCTGATGGTTTGTATTGATGCAGAATGGGGCGTGGGCATGCGCCTGTATGATGATGTGCAGCCCTTGCCGCACCAGATGATGCTGGGTGCCGTGCAGGATAAAAATATTATTTACCGGTACGGGCAGCTGGTGGCAGCACAATGCAAACGGTTAGGCATACACGTAAATTATGCGCCGGTGGTTGACATTAATAATAACCCTGATAATCCCGTTATCAACGACCGAAGCTTTGGCGAGGATAAGTACAAAGTGGCTGCTTATGGCATTGAATACATGAAAGGATTGCAGGATGCCGGTGTGATGGCCTGCGCCAAGCATTTTCCCGGGCATGGTGATGTAAGCGTTGATTCACATCTCGACCTGCCGGTGATTAATAAATCAATACAGCAATTAGATTCGCTGGAGCTATATCCTTTTAAAGAAATATTCAATGCAGGCGTGGGCAGTGTAATGGTGGCGCATCTTTATATTCCTTCGATTGACAGTATGCCCAACAGGGCAACATCGCTTTCTGCAAAAAATATCAACGGGTTAATGAGGAATGGGTTGGGTTACCAAGGTCTGACCTTTACCGATGGACTTGAAATGCTGGGGGTACAAAAATTTTTCCCGGGAGGAGAGGCATCTGTACAATCTGTTATTGCCGGTAATGATATGCTTTGCCTGCCGGTTGATATTGACGGCAGCATTCAAAAAATAAAAGAAGCGATCAGAGCAGGCCAGTTAAGCCAGGATGATATTGACCTGCACTGTAAAAAAGTATTGCTTGCCAAATACCAATATGTTGCCGGAAAAACAACGGTAGCAAATCCTGACAGCATTGTGCAGGATCTTAACCAGGGAATACCGGAAATGAAAAAACTGGTGGCGGAAAATGCGATAACATTATTAAAAAAAAGTGACGCTTCATTTTTCCCCCTGGTAAAAGCTGATAGTGATAAAATTGCTTTTATCGGCATAGGGATAAGCGGGGAAAATATTTTTGCAAAAAGATTAAAGGCGGATTATAACGCCGATGTTTTTTATTTCGATTACAAACAGGACAGCAGCCGTATTCCTGCCCTGGTGAATCAGCTACAGGGAAATTATAAGAAAGTAATCATCGGTGTGCATGCTTACTCCCGGGTACCGGCAAAAAATTTTGGCATCAGTGCCGCAGCAGTTAACCTTGTATCGCAGTTGCAGCAGGCAAGCAGCGCCACCTTTGTTTTTGGCAACCCGTATGCGATAAAAAATTTCTGCGGTGCAGCAAATTTAATTGCCTGCTATGAAGACGATATGTCTGTACAAAATGCAGCAGCAGATATGCTGCAGGGTAAATTTGCACCCAAAGGAAGATTGCCGGTAACTGTTTGTGATGAATACCCTTTTGGCAGCGGCACCAGTTTTTTTTTGCCCCCGAAAAACAATAATAAATTTTATATTATTGACTCCCTGGCAAATAATGCCATTGCGCAAAAAGCCACTCCCGGCTGCGTAGTGTTAATTGCCAAAGACGGCAGGATTGCCTATCATAAATCTTTCGGGAGTTTTAATTACGACAAAGCAACGCCGGCCACAATAAGCGCTGTATACGATATGGCATCGGTTACCAAGGTTTGCGCCACCACCCTTGCCATCATGAAGCTATATGAGGAAAACAAAATTGACCTCGATCAAACCCTCGATCATTATCTTCCTTTGGTAAAGGGAACAGATAAAGCGAACTTAATTATTAAAGATATATTGCTGCACCAGGCAGGGCTGGTGCCATTTATCCCGTTTTACAAAGAGACAATTGATACTGCCGGTAACCCATACCCGAAATTATATGCGCCGGTAAAAAGCGATTCTTTCAGTATAAAAGTTGCCAACGGTTTATACCTGCGCAAAGACTGGAACGATACGATGCTCAGCCGTGTATTGCAAAGCCCTTTAGGGCCCAAGGGTAAATACGTGTACAGTGATAATGACTTTATTTTTTTGGCAAAAATGGTGGAGGCAATTACAGGCACTCCGCTGGATAAATATGTGCAGAAAGAATTTTACCGGCCATTGTGTTTAGCTACTGCCGGGTTTACGCCGGAAGCGTACATGCCTGAAAAAAATATCGCTCCTTCAGAAGAGGAGCCTTTATTCAGAAAACAATTGATACATGGCACTGTGCACGACCCCGGTGCTGCTATGTTTGGCGGGGTGGCAGGCCATGCCGGTTTGTTCAGCGATGCGTATGATATGGCAATTATTATGCAGATGCTGCTGAATGGTGGAATATTTAATGGCAGGCGGTATTTGCAAAAAGAAACCATTAATCTGTTTACTGCATACCACAGTAAGAACAGCCGCCGGGGACTTGGTTTTGACAAGCCGGAAAGGGACAATTATAAAAGGGCGGAACCTTATCCCTGCCTATCCGCTTCTGCAGGCACATTTGGACATACAGGCTTTACCGGTACCTGCGTATGGGCCGATCCTCAAAGCAATCTGGTATTTATTTTTTTAAGTAACAGGCTTACACCTGACGGCACCAATAATAAACTGGTGAAGATGAATGTGAGGACAAATATTATGGAAGCGGCTTACAAAGCACTAACGGAGAACTAACATGACTGAAACATCACAAATATTTACAGCAAAAGCTACTGTTAAAGCGGCAGACCTGGAACACCGGCGAAAAATTAACTTTAATATTAGCCAGTACAATGCAAAAGTTCCTGAAGGGAAGGAGCAATTTGCCAACCTTCAATTGGCAAGGGAAAGGGCAAAGAATGCCAAATGGCGGGCTATTGAAGCTTTGGATAAACAACTGGAAACATTTGAGCAACAGTTTACCAAACGTGGCGGCAAAGTGGTTTGGGCAGAGAATGCGGAGCAGGCTATCGAGGCAATTTTGCGTATATGCGCTACTGTTAACTGCAAAACGGTAGTAAAAAGCAAGAGCATGGTGACGGAAGAGATTCACCTGAATGCAGCGCTGGAGAAAAACGGTATTACAAGCATAGAAACTGATTTGGGAGAATATATACAGCAACTGGATAATGAACCACCCTATCATATTGTAACGCCGGCCATGCACAAAAGCAAGGAAGATGTGGCGAAATTATTTGCTGCCAAATTAGGAACGCTTCCCGGCCTTACACCCCAGCAGCTTACGCTGGTGGCAAGGGACATTTTGAGAAAAAAATATATTTCAGCGGAAGTGGGAATTACCGGCGCCAATTTTATCATCAGCGATATGGGTGCTGTGGCGGTGACGGAGAATGAAGGCAACGCAAGGCTCAGTTGTGCCTTTCCGAAAGTGCATATTGTAATTGCCGGTATTGAAAAAATAATTCCTTCGCTAACTGACCTGGGTTTGTTCTGGCCCTTGCTGGCAACCTATGGCACCGGTCAAAAAATGACGGTCTATAACAGCATCATCGCAGGACCTAAGCAAAAGGGCGAGCCAGATGGCCCGGAAGAAATGTATGTAATACTATTAGACAACGGGCGCACCAATATTTTAAAAAGCCCTGTGCAAAGGGAAAGCCTTTATTGCATACGCTGCGGTGCCTGTTTAAATGCCTGCCCTGTTTATAAAAATATCGGGGGGCATGCTTATGGCGCCACTTACAGCGGCCCGGTCGGCAGCGTAATAACACCTAACCTTGCAGGGATGGAAGCGTATAACCATCTGAGTTATGCTTCCTCATTATGCGGCGCCTGTACACAAGTATGTTCAGTAAAGATCAACCTGCATGAATTGCTGCTGGATAACAGGCGGCAATCCGTTGAAGAGGGTCTGCATAGCTTTACAGAAAACACTGCCTGGAAGCTATGGAAAATAGCCAGCCTCAAACGGGGCATTATGAACCTTGGCAACGGCAACATAAAAAATAAGGTGGTGAACGGTATTTTTAAAGGCTGGAAGCAGAACAGGCACGGGCTTGATTTCAGCAAAAAGACTTTTAATGAAATGTGGAAAGAGAGGTATAAGGTTTAGGGTTTAGATGTTTAGGGGTTTAGAAAATTTAGACAGTAAATAGAATAATTCCACGCAAAGAAACTAAGGGCTAAGAATGGTTCTAATTCTTTGCACCTTGTTGTTTTACTTTGCGTGAAAAAATTACTACGAGGCATTAGATCTTCCTTTCTCCTGCATTATTTTTTTTACGGAAAATCTTGCGGCTTTCCTGCCTTTGATCCTGGCGTATTTCCTGTTTTTCACCAGGCGTAACCACGCCGTCAGCTTTAGCTTCCCTTTTTTCCTGCCGTATTTCCCTTTGGCCATTGCGGAGATTGACGGCTTCTGCCCTTGTTAACTCACCGCTTTGTACTCCTTGTTTGATTCGGCGATGCTGGTTTACCTGGCGCCTTACTGTTTGTGCGTCAGCGTGGCTTATTGCAAGCGCTAATATAATAGCAGAGAATAAAATTTTTATTTTCATATAAAACGATTTAAAGTTGGTTGAAAAATAAATTTGCATTACCGGTGAGCGCTCTTGTCAGACTGCGGTATGTTAACAAAGTTTAATGACGGAGACCCGTATTAATCCGGCTGGCTGAAAAGATCAGGCTGTATCCTGAAGCTCATGCGGTGATATCTGCACAGGCCGTGTATATCAATAGCTGTCCTGTGGGCTTCTGTACCATAGCCTTTATTGCTGTTCCATGAGTAATGGGGAAATTCTTCATGCAGTTGCTGCATATATTCGTCCCGGTAGGTTTTGGCAAGAATGCTTGCGGCGGCAATAGCAGCATATTTTCCATCGCCCTGCACAATGCATTCATGGGGAATTTTTTTATATGGCTTAAAGCGGTTGCCATCAACCAATAATACTTCAGGCTGCACAGCAAGCTTTGCAATGCTCCTGTGCATGGCCCTGAAGGATGCCTGCAGGATATTTATCCTGTCTATTTCTTTATTATCAACGGCACACACTGCATAAGCAATGCTTTCCTTTTCGATAATGGGCCGCAGCATATTTCTTTGTTCTTCAGTGAGCTTCTTGCTGTCGTTGAGCAACGGGTGCTGAAAGCTTTTAGGCAATATTACGGCAGCAGCATACACAGGCCCTGCATAGCAACCGCGGCCTGCTTCATCAAGCCCGGCTTCAACAAGATTATTATGCAGGAAGGAAAATAACATCAGGCGCCAAAAATAATTAGTTTCAGCAGTATGCCATGTAATACTTACTCACAATACCTTTGCAGCTTATGAATACCTCTCCTGCATTCCTTCGTTTTTCAAAATTGGTTTTGGTTTGGGTTTTCCTGGTGATCATCGCCGGTGCTGTAGTAAGAATGACACAAAGCGGCATGGGCTGTCCCGACTGGCCCCGCTGCTTTGGCAAATGGGTGCCGCCAACCAATGCATCTGAACTTCCCCCTGATTTTGAAAAATACTTAAAGCAACAGGATATTGACCATACTTTCAATCCCTATCATACATGGACGGAATATATCAACCGCCTGCTGGGTGCCTTGCTTGGCTTATTATTAGCAGTACAATTTATTTGGGCAATAAGGCTGTTTTGGAAAAATAACCGCACAATTGCCTGGTTAAGCTTTGCCACATTATTGCTTACGGGCTTCCAGGGATGGCTTGGCAAAAGAGTGGTGGATGCTAATCTTGCCACTGCAAAGATTACCACGCACATGATAGTGGCTTTGCTTATTGCAGCACTGGCGCTTGCCATTATTTATTTATTGTTGCCCGGCAAAAATAATAAGGATAAAAAGCTGGCTGCCGTTAGCTTGCTTACGCTTGTATTGCTTACCGTGCAAATAACGCTTGGCACCGGCGTAAGGGAACAAATTGATGTGATCAGCAAAAACCTTGCATATGGCGGCAGGGAATTCTGGATTGGAAAACTGGATGCTGTTTTTTACATACACCGGTCTTTTTCTTTGGTTGTTGCCGCAGCCTGCATATATACTGTTTACAGGTTTAATAAAGCAGGCATTAAATTATTAAGCAGCCGGCTGATTATTTTTTGCGTAGCAGCCGAAGTAATTGTTGGCATTATCATTGCTTATTTTAATGTGCCCGCTTTTGCACAGCCGCTGCATCTTTTGTTTTCATCCATATTGTTTGTGGCGCTTTTTAATAACTGGCTGCACAGCACCGGCATATTCCGGAAGCGCAGAATGTATTAACAAAGCATATTTAAGCGCACACTAAGGGCTTTTCTTAAATCGTTGTACATTTAGCAAACGATTACAATGCGCCGGTTACTCCACGATATCTACCACTCCTTCCCGGTACAGTTATTTCTTTTGCACCTGCGTAAAAACCAGGTGTTGCTGGTATTTTGGATAATACTGGCCAGCACTATTGACAGTGTGTTTTTAAAAAGCTACGGCGCCGATGCCCTGTTTTTTGTGCCTGAATACATGGGCAAAGTAAATGCGCTGTCTTCTGCCCTGGTGGGCATGGCAATGGGTGTATATTGCATGAGCTGGAACATCACCACTTTTATCCTGCACACAAAAAGGTTTAAATTTTTAGCCGCTGCATCCAAGCCGTTTTTAAAATACTGCATGAACAATGCAGTGCTCCCCATAATATTTTTGCTTTTTTACCTGGTGCGTTCCTTCCAGTTTAATCTTAATAAGGAGCTGCTTACCGTTGGTGAGCATTTGTTATTGGTAGCAGGCTTTATTGTTGGTTTTATATTCATGCTTGCGTTTTCATTTGCCTTTTTCTTTGGAACAGACAGGAGGATTTTAAAAACGATTGCGCCGGTGATTGCCAACCGCCATCATTTCAGGAGCAATTTTGACCCCAAAGAAAAGCCACAGCAAAAAGGCTTTGGCTTAAAAGTGGGCTATTATTTCAGCCTGCGTTTCAGGCTGCGCAAGGCGAGGGATGTTTCCCACTACAGCGAAAATTTTTTAGATGTGATTTTTAAACGGCACCATATTGCAGCAGTGGCAGGCATTATGCTGGCATTTGTATTTTTGATTACTGCCGGCTTTTTTCTTGATGTAAAATTTTTCCAGGTGCCGGCAGCAGTGAGTATTACTATTTTCTTTGCCATCATGGTAGCGGTGATAGGGGCGCTCACTTATTTTTTACAAAGCTGGAGCATGTTATTTGTGGTTGCTTTATTCATTGTGCTGAATGCATTGTATAAAAATGAAATCATTGATCCCCGTAATAAAGCTTATGGGGTTAATTATAATAATGCCACCGAACGCCCCCCTTACACAAAAGAGCAGTTGCTGGAAATATCCACGCCCCGGAAAATTGCAGCAGACAAAGCCAATATGCTGACGGCGCTGGATAACTGGAAAAAGAAGCAGGGCACGGAAAAGCCGGTGCTGGTATTATTAAACGTAAGCGGCGGGGGACTGAGGAGCGCCGCTTTTACCATGAACATGCTGCAGCGGCTTGACAGCGCCACCAAGGGAAAGCTGATGCAGCATACATTTCTTATCAGCGGCGCCAGCGGGGGTATGTTGTCTGCAGCGTATTTCCGTGAGCTGTACAGGGAAAAGCAGAAAGGGAAAAGAATAAACCTGCAGGACGTTAAATACATTAATAACATTACACAGGATCTGCTGAACCCCGTATTTACTTCATTGGTGAGCCGGGATATTTTTTCGCCGGCGCAAAAATTTTCTGTTGGCCCCTACCAGTACGTAAAAGACAGGGGCTATGCTTTTGAGCAGCAGCTTAACAGCAATGCAGGCAATATCCTGGATAAAGAAATAAGTGATTATGCTGCTGATGAAAAAGCAGCCAATATCCCGCTCGTTATTTTTAATTCTGTCATTACAAGGGACGGCAGGAAAATGGTGATCAGCTCACAGCCGCTGAGCTTTATGATGAAGCCTGTTGCCTATCAAAGCGACAGCAGCTTTAGTCCTGATGCGGTTGACTTTGCCGCATTGTTTGCCAAACAGGATCCCTACAATATCCGGTTGCTTACAGCATTGCGGATGAATGCTACCTTCCCCTTTGTATTGCCCAATGCATGGCTGCCGAGCGTACCTGTTATTGATGTGATGGATGCCGGCATACGGGATAATTTCGGGCAGGAAACATCACTGCGGTTTATTGACAATTTTAAAGACTGGATAGCTGCCAATACAAGCGGCGTATTGCTGCTGCAACTCAGGGACAGGGTAAAAGATAACTGGCAGCACCCGGTAGAAACAGGTTCTATCACAGACCCTTTAATAAAACCAGCCACCATGCTGCAGCAAAACTGGTACAAGCTGCAGGATTATTTCCAGACAGATGAATACGGCTACATTAAAGATGATTCCACGCTTGCTATAAAAAAGCTGACGTTCATGTATGTGCCGGTGAAGGAAGAAAATGTTGCTGCCATTAATTTTCATTTAACTGCCGCAGAGAAAAAAGATGTGGTGGCTTCGTTTAAGACCGATTATAACCAGCAGCTTTTAAAACAGCTGGTGGCTGCATTAAAATGATGATCAAAATATCTTGTCATCAAATGCATCCTTCATTGCCACATCGTCAAATATCATTTCTTTGTTGCGGATAGCCTCTCTTAATACGTCATTGATGGTAACCACGCCTTTAAATTCCTTTCCTTCAAATACAATGAGATAACGTGTTTTGTGGCTGTTGAGCATTTGCATGCAGTGCTCCACTGTATCATCGGGGTTTACGGAAGGCAATGACGTGCTCATTACTTCTGCAATGGTGCTGCTGTCGCTGTGCAGCCCTTTTAAAATTACATTCCGGCTGTAGTCCCTTTCGGAAAAAATACCGCAGAATGTATCATTGTCTTTCACTATAAGGTAGCTGAGGTTCACAGAATTCATCAGCTGCAATCCTTCAATCACTTTGGCAGTAGGGGCAATCACGTTAAATGCCGGTTGCTTGTTTTGGAGAATGTTGGCGACCGTTATCATAAATTATTTTTCGGCTAAGTTAAGGAGCTGTTTGAATTATCAATGAATAATTATATCGTTATATTGCTGTATGGTTAAATTGTTTTAATGGCTTCCTGCGATAGGAGCTAATAGCAATTTGACCGTGCAATCATTCTGCCATTAGTTTTTTTTCGGTTGTATCAGCTTAAAGGCCTGCGGAATGATTTGTATGGAAAATTTTTTGGCAGTATAGGCAGGGTCGCCGTCTATATGCAGCGGGGCCTGTTCAAGATTGTAAATGATAAGCCTCGGCGTTTGAAAATACAGCACATCCTTATTGTGATAGGTACGCTCAATATATTCATCCACTTCTCCTCTTCTTACCTGTTTTAAAACAGCCCATAATAAGCGTAGCTTGCTCATTTTTTTTACCACTACCACATCCAGTAAGCCATCACAAAGGCTGGCGCGGGGGGCAATGGTAAAGCTGTTGCCAAACTGGTTGCTGTTGGCAATGCTGATAAAATAGGCGGAAGTGTTGAATGATTTTCCCTTGTTTACAATATCAAAGGAATAAGGCCTTGCGATAAAAAAATTATTGAGGGTCTGCTTGATATAAGTGCCTAAGCCCCGTTTAGGCTCAGCAGCAAAGTCATGCGCCACCTGGGCATCAAAGCCCAGGCCGCAAAGCATGCAGCTAAAAGTATCATTGATAAGGAAGGAATCAATATAAGAAGCCTTGCCATTGAAAATAAGGTCAATCGCTTTGGACGGCTTTACGGGAATTTTGGCAGCCAATGCCAGCCCGTTGCCCGAGCCCATGGGAATAATGCCGATGTTTACAGGCACATCTATCAGGGTGCCTGCCACCTGGCTTACGGTACCATCGCCGCCGCAGATCACTACATCAGTTATGTTTTCTGACTCGATCTTCTCTTTCAGAAAAAAATAATCTCCCTGTGCATTGGTATGCATTATTTCAAAGGAAATATTTTGCCGCTCAGTTTTTGTTTTAATGAGCTTCAGCACTTTTTCTTTCCCCCTGGTTCCCGCCACGGGATTGATGAGATAAATTATTTTTCGGGACATGGTAAAACAGGGTAAAGATTTTTTTTTGTAAATAATGATTGTGTTTTAAAGACGGCGCAAATCTACGTTATTTTCTATGCCGGTTTTCATCTTACTGCCGGCGGTGATAAGGCAATTTTTTATATTCACCACCTGATAAGAGCGCTGGCCCATGTGAACCCGCTGCCAAAAGCTGCCAGGCAAACCAGGTCTCCCTCTTTTATTTTTCCTTTTTCCCATGCTTCGCACAGCGCTATCGGGATAGATGCTGCTGTAGTGTTGCCATATTGCTGGATATTGTTGTACACCTGTTCATCTTTCAACTGCAACTTTTGCTGCACAAACTGGGCTATCCTTAAATTGGCCTGGTGCGGTATCAATACTGAAATGTCCGCCGGTGCTAATCCATTTGCTGTTAATGCTTCCATTATCACTTCAGGGAATTTTACAATTGCTTTTTTAAACACTGAAGGCCCGTCCATGAATGGAAAATTCTGTGCATTGTCTATCATCGCATGGCTCATGAACATTTCACCAATTTCAGCATCATCAAAATCAGCCAGCTTATTTTCCGTCCAGTGGTTGGCGTGTGTACCGGGGTTATACATGGCTAAAATTTCAGCGCTTTCTCCATCGCTGTGCAAATGGGTGCTTAATATGCCCTGCCCTTTTTTGGTTGCCGGCTGCAGCACTACTGCGCCTGCCCCATCGCCAAATATCACCGATACATTTCTTCCCCTCGTGCTGAAATCCAGCCCGAATGAATGTTTTTCGCTTCCTATCACCAGTATGTTTTTATACATGCCGGTTTTTATGAACTGGTCTGCTACCGACAACGCATATACGAAACCGCTGCACTGGTTGCGCACATCAAGGGCGCCAATCTCTTTCATCCTTAAGGCCCGCTGCACCAGCACGCCGCAGCCGGGAAAATAATAATCGGGGCTTAGCGTGGCAAAAATGATAAAATCAATGTCCTGTGCCGTAATGCCTGCCCTTTCTATTGCTATTATAGCTGCTTCCACACCCATAGTGGCAGTAGTTTCCCGGGTGCGGTGGGCAAACCTTCTTTCTTTAATACCGGTGCGTTCCTGTATCCACCCGTCAGACGTATCCATGTATTTGGTTAGGTTCTCGTTCGTTACCACATTTTCCGGAACATACATTCCTATCCCTGCAATTTTACTCAATGGCATAGCAATCGCTTTTAGAGCAAAGCAAGATAAGCCAAAACAATAAGCAAAGGGCAAAAGCAATAGCCAAATATTCAATCTTCAATAATAAATATTCACTGTATTTTTGCTGTATGGACAACCTGTTACAAAAGATAGAGGAATACAAAAAAGAGATCAGTGGTTTCATTGCCCAAAAAAGCGAAGAGGCAGAGGCATTCCGTATAAAATATTTGGGCAGCAAGGGCCTTGTTAAAGAAGTAATGGGTGAAATGAAAAATGTGGCAGCGGAAAAACGAAAAGAATTCGGCCTTTTGTTGAACGAGTTTAAGGTTTTTACTGAAGCAAAATATGAAGAACTGAAAGCTGCTGCTTCTAACGGCACTGAATCAAAATCAGCGGCTATTGACCTTTCATTGCCAGGCGACCCATTGCCCGTGGGCACAAGGCATCCTATCAGTTTGGTACGTAACCAGATTGTTTCCATCTTTCAGCGGTTGGGTTTTGCAGTGGCCGAGGGGCCGGAGATAGAAGATGACTGGCACAACTTTACTGCATTGAATTTACCGGAGAACCATCCTGCCCGTGACATGCAGGATACTTTTTATATTTCTCAAAATCCTGACTGGCTGCTGCGTACACATACCAGCAGCGTACAGGTGAGGGAAATGGAAAAAGGCAAGCTGCCTATCCGTATTATTTGCCCGGGCAGGGTGTACAGGAACGAGACCATTAGTGCAAGGGCGCATTGTTTCTTTCACCAGGTAGAGGGACTGTATATTGCAGAAAATGTTTCTTTCGCCGATTTAAAACAAACGCTTTACTTTTTTGTGAAAGAAATGTTCGGTGAAAATGTAAAAGTGCGTTTCCGCCCAAGTTATTTTCCCTTTACCGAACCCAGTGCTGAAATGGATATCAGCTGCCTGATATGCGGCGGCAAAGGCTGCAACGTTTGCAAGCATACCGGCTGGGTAGAGATATTGGGCTGTGGTATGGTGCATCCCAATTTATTGGAGAACTGCGGCATTGACAGCAACAAATATACCGGCTTTGCGTTTGGCATGGGCATAGAACGTATTACGATGCTGAAATACCAGATCAAAGATTTGCGTTTGTTCAGCGAAAATGATATCAGGTTTTTGAAGCAGTTTACAAGCGCAGTGTAAAAAACTTCTCTTCATCGTTTATTTAATAAGCTAATGATTTCTTCCATTTGCGTTATCGGCGCCGGCACTATGGGCAGTGGCATTGCTTTGGTGGCTGCACAAAGCGGTTTTGCAACGGCATTGTTTGATATCAGCAGTGAAGTGCTTGATAAAGCAAAAAACAGTATCCAAAAAAACCTGCAGGTATTGGTTGACAAAGAAAAAATTTCTGCTGAAGAAAGCGCTGGCATTTTTCAGCGGTTGCGGTTTGTAAACAATATCAATGATTGCATTGCGGATATTTTTATTGAAGCCATTGTAGAAAAACCGGAAGCCAAGGCGGGTATATTTAATCAACTGGCGGCCATTAACTCCCCTTCTTCAATTTTTGCAAGCAATACTTCTTCTCTTTCCATTACTGCCATTCAGCAAACCGTCAGCTATCCCGGAAGAGTAGTGGGTATGCATTTTTTTAATCCTGCTCCGGTGATGAAATTGGTGGAAGTGGTAAAAGGCGAACAGACAGAAGAAGCTGCCGTGCAGGCGATTTACAGCTTATGCAGGCAAATGAACAAAGTGCCGGTAGTATGCAAAGATGCCCCCGGCTTTATTGTAAACCGTGTGGCAAGGCACTACTATTTGGAAGCAATGAAAATGCTGGAGAATAATATTGCTACTTTTGAAAACATAGATACTGTAATGGAAGCAAGCGGTTTTAAAATGGGACCTTTTAAGTTGATGGATTTGATCGGGATGGACATTAATTTAGCAGTCTCGCAAAGCATTTACGCAGCTTTTAATAAAGAAGAAAGGTTTGAACCTTCTCCCCTGCAAATTGACAAAGTGGCGAAGGGAGAACTGGGAAGAAAAACGGGGAAAGGATTCTATGAATATTGATTAATAATTTACGATTGCTGTGATTGGTATGACAGTATAATGGAATTTAGATTGAACCATCATATATCATTACTAATCTTATTCAATCATCAGTGTTTTTATCATCAATCCATATCGATCATCGCTTATAATCAATCATGATACTTGTTACCGGCGGCTCCGGCTTAGTAGGCAAAGAACTGATTTCCCAATTGCTGGCAAAGGGGGAAAGCGTAACTGCCATTTATAATAAGACGGCGCTGGCGGATTTTCATTCTCCATTATTACAGCAGTTCAAGTGCAATATTTTAGACATAACGGGGCTGGAAGAAATAATGCAGCAGCAAAACATCCGGCAGGTGTATCACTGTGCCGCCATTGTTACATTCAATCCTGCAAAAAAAAAGGAGTTGTTTAAAATAAATATTGAAGGCACAGCCAACATGGTAAATGCTGCCATTAATAGCGGCGTAAAAAAAATGGTACATGTAAGCTCCGTAGCAGCGCTGGGGAGGATAAGAGAAAATGAAACCATCAATGAAACCATGAGCTGGACAGAACAAACCAGCAACAGCAATTACGGCAAAAGCAAATACCTGGGCGAAATGGAAGTGTGGCGTGGCATTGGCGAAGGACTCGAAGCGGTGATTGTAAACCCCACCATTATTTTGGGTGATGGCGACTGGAACGCCGGCAGCTCAAAAATATTCAGGAGTGTGCACGATGAATTTCCCTGGTACAGCGAAGGCGTTACCGGCTTTGTGGATGTACGGGACGTGGCAAAGGCGATGGTACAATTAATGGAAAGCCATATCAGCAGCGAACGTTTTATACTGAGCGCCGAAAACAGGAGTTATAAAGATTTGTTTGGCCTGATTGCAAAAGCATTTGGTAAAAAAGCACCGCATAAAAAAGTAACGCCCTTTATCGCCGGGCTTGTGTGGCGGCTGGAAGCGATAAAAAGCTTTTTTACAAAAGATGACCCGCTGGTAACAAAAGAAACAGCATTGACCGCTTTGGCAAATGCCCATTTTGACAACAGTAAATTAAAGAAATTCATTCCTGGTTTTGCTTATCATACCATTGAGGATACTGTAGCCCATACCTGTGCAGCATTGCAACAAAAGGTTAACAAGCATTAATGTATTTTTGATGCTGTCATCAAACCATTACCAATGAAAAGAATCGCCACCCTGTTTTATTTTCTTTTTATTTCAATTATTGCATTTTCCCAATCCGGCTATTATACTATTACAGGTAAAGTAATTGATGCCAATACCAAAGCACCGATGCAGGCGGCTTCTGTATTTGCACAAAATACCACGTTTGGCACGGCCACTGCCGCAGACGGCACATTTACATTATGGCTTCCCGGCGGCGGATATGATTTGGCCATCACTTTTACCGGCTTCCAGACTGAAACCAAAAGGGTAAGCGCTGCTGATGCCGCTGATAAAAACATTGTGATAGAAATGAAGCAGCAGGAAAAATCTATGGAAGAAGTGGCTATCAGGACAAGCAATGAAGTGAAAGACGGGCTGGAAAAATACGGCGGGTTTTTCATGGAAAATTTTATTGGCAAAACGGCTAACAGCAGCAAGTGCGTTATCAAAAACAAAGAAGCATTAAAATTTTATTTCTCTAAAAAAAGAAACCGCCTGAAGGTACTGGCTTCCGAACCATTGGAGATAGAAAATACAGCACTGGGCTACAAAATAAAATATACGTTGGATTCTTTTACGCATGATTATACCAATGTAGTGAGCACTTTTACCGGCTACCCTTTGTTTGAAGAGCTGCAGCCGGCTAACGATGCGCAGGCAGCAACATGGAAAGCCAACAGGGCGGTGGCTTACAATGGTTCTATTCTTCATTTTATGCGGAGTGTGTACAACAGGCGTTTGAAGGAAGAAGGTTTTGAAATACAGTTTATCGTTAAAAGCAATGATGCCGACACTGCCATAAAGGGCCTTGATTTTTACGGGGCTTTAAATTACAGCATGGACGACAGCACCAAAATAGCGGAGATAAGCCCCAATCAAACGAATGTGGCAGTGCTGTATCAAAAGGAAGCACCACCCGGAGAATACACTGACTTAAACGATGATGCCCCGAAAAAGTTTGAACTTTCCATTGTTACAATTCCTTCCACGGAAGCCATCGGGATAGAACAAAATGGTTTTTATTTTGATCAGAACGACATGACCATAACCGGTTACTGGAGTTGGGAAAAAGTGGCGGATATGCTGCCCTATGATTTTAAGGTGGAGCAGCTCTGATTTAATGATTGGGTATTGATGGTGTAATGACCATGGCGCATCTTCAATCGTCACATCATCTTCTTCCACAATTCCGGGATCCTCTTTATCCAAACCAATTCCCTTTTTGCAATACCCGCTTCCTGCGCCGGTGTGCCAAAATAAGTTTTGTTAGCTTCTAATGATGCACCAACCCCGCTCTTTGCAAGCACCACTGCATTTTCTCCAATAGTGAGAGTTTTATTCACTGCTACCTGCCCCCATAATATTACGCCGTCTTTAATTTCGGTGCAGCCACCAATAACTACCTGCGCTGCGAAAAGACAGTTTTTTCCAATGATGGTGTCGTGGCCGATATGGATCATATTATCCAGCTTGGTGCCTTCGCCAATGATGGTATCGCTGCTTACGCCACGGTCAATGCTGCAATTGGCGCCAATCTCTGCATGGTCTTTAATAACTACTCTTCCGCCGCTGGGCATTTTTTTATACCAAGGCTCACGGTCTTTTTTGCCATTATAATAAAAGGCATCGCTGCCGATAACCGTACCGGCCTGTATAATTACATTATTACCGATAATGCAATTGTCCAAAATGGTTACGCCGGAATGAATGATGCAATTATTGCCAATAGAAACATTATTGCCCACAAAAGCATTGGGATAAATAAATGTATTCTTGCCAACAGCAGCAGTGTCGCTTATCATTTTTGATGAAGGAGTAAAGGGATTGAAGTGATTTACAATTTTACAATACGCTTCAAACGGGTTATCAGTTACCAGCAAAGCTTTCCCTTCGGGAAAATCTGTTCTTTTATTGATGATGATAAACGTGGCGGCACTGTTAATGCATTTGTCATAATATTTCGGGTGGTCAACAAAAACCAAATCGCCTTTTTCAACACGGTGTATCTCATTGATGCCGGTTGTTTGCAATGAAGCATCGCCAACCAGCTCGGCGTTGATAAATTCAGCAATCCATTTTATGGAAACAGGAGAAGGAAACTGCATACGATAAGTTTTTGCAAAGGTAATGGCCCCGGGTTTGTTGCCTTCGAAACGCTTTAAAATACCCTTTCTCCAAAAAATAAGCACTGGTTGAAAAAATTTTTTCAGGGCGATTGTAAATGAATAAAACAACTTCAGGGAAAACATGCTTTAGCAATCAGCGCCGGCATTTCGTTATTATTTACATTGCGATTGAAAAAACATTATTCAATGAAATGCAGCGCTGTCAATAGTTTCATGCGGTGAATGATAGCAGGCAAAACTGCCGGACGTTTATTATTGTGCATGATAAAGTTTATTTTTCATTCGTTCATTGTGCTTATTATGAACGGCCATTATCCACAGCACACCTCAAAATGTGAATAAAATAATTTGAATAATTTTTTTGTATCGGGAAAATTATTTTTAATATTGTGTAGGGAAATTTGTTTCCCGGTACTTACTAACCCATTCATATAATGAAGCCCGGTGTAAAAGCCGGGCTTTCTTATTTTAAATGATTTATGTTTTATGATTGGTATAACAAGAGATGACGTTGCATTAAACCTGGAGTCTCACCGATCATAAGCATCATGCCGGTCTTTCTCAATCATCATTATCCTTATGGATTTTTATTGCATCGTTTATAAGCCGTTTAATGTATTAAGCCAGTTTACATCGCAGGATGACAAGCAAACCCTCGCTGATTTTTTTGAAGTGCCTAAGGATGTGTATCCCGTAGGAAGACTGGATTATGACAGCGAAGGCCTGCTGATATTAACCAATGATAAAAAACTGAACCATGCTTTATTAAACCCAAAGCATGAGCACAAAAGAGAATACTGGGTACAGGTGGATGGCGCCATTACCCAACAGGCAATCGGCTTGTTGCAACAGGATGTAACCATCAGCATTGACGGAAAGAAATACCACACAAAAAAATGCAGTGCTTCTATTTTTGAAAATATACCTGCCGTGCCCGAAAGAAACCCACCGGTGCGCTTCAGGAAAAATATTCCTACAAGCTGGATAAAGCTCACGTTGACTGAAGGTAAAAACAGGCAGGTGCGTAAAATGACAGCGGCAGCAGGCTTTCCCACTTTGCGGCTTATCCGCCACCGCATAGAAAAATGCAGTCTGGATGGCTTAATGCCGGGGGAAATGCGGATATTTGAAAAGAGAGAAATTTACCATCTGCTGAGTTTAAAATAAATAACTATGAGGTCATGGAAAAAAGACGGGTATGAAATAAGCACCGATAAAAAGAAATTAGACATTCCTTTTATTCATCGTTATCTATCCACTGCATCTCACTGGGCAAAAAATATTCCTCCCGGAATTGTAGAAAAAAGTATTGACGGATCGGTTTGCTTTGGCGTGTATGATTTGCAGCCCGGGTTTCCGGCAGGTAAGCAGGTGGGCTTTGCAAGAATGATTACCGACTGCGCCACTTTTGGTTATCTGGCTGATGTATTTATTGTTGAAGAACACCGCGGCAGGGGCTTGAGCAAATGGCTGATGGAAGTAATAATGAACTATCCGGACTTTAAAAATCTGCGCCGTTGGATGCTGGCAACAAAGGATGCACACGGCCTGTACAAAAAATTTGGCTTTGATGCACCGGACAAACCGGAAAGGATTATGCAAATTTTAAAAACCAATCCTTATGGAGAATGAGGCCAATTGCATGGATGCGCACAAATAAAAGCAAACACATTCGCGGCTAACAATTAAATTGCAGCACTAAATATTTACGATGTTAAAATCAATGACCGGTTTCGGAAGAGCTGAACAAACAGTAAACGATAAAACTTTCCTGGTAGAAATAAAATCCCTCAACGGCAAGCAGTTTGAAATGCAGCTGCGCCTGCCGCCCCTGCTCAAGCCGTATGAATTTGACATCCGCAATATTTTACAGGAGCAACTGGTACGCGGCACTATTGACTGCAACGTGGTGATTAAACAAAATGGCGCTTCCAGGCCTGTTGTTATCAATACCGATCTTATCAAAGCCTACTACCAGCAGATAGAAATACTTGCCGGTGAGCTGAAGATTGATACGAACTCTGTACTAAGCGCCCTCCTGCGGCTGCCCGAAGTAGTAACACCTGCCAATGATGTACTGAGCGAAAATGATTTTGAGGAATTTAAAAAAGTATTGCAGGCTGCATTGAGCGAGCTGAACACACACAGGGAAGAAGAAGGTGCCATGCTGGAAAAGGATTTGTACAAACGCATCAGTAATATCAATGCACAGGAAGAAGAAATTGTAAAGCTGGAGCCGGGCCGCATTAAAAGGATAAGGGAAGAAATTACCCAGTTGCTTGAAACTTATGTAGGAAAAGAAAATTATGACGGCAACCGCCTTGAACAGGAGCTGATATATTATATTGAGAAGATAGATATACATGAAGAGCAGGTGAGGTTAAAGCAGCATTGTGAATATTTCAGGGCACTGCTGGCAAACGAAGAAGATGCAAAGGGCAAAAAGCTGTCTTTTATTATACAGGAAATCGGCAGGGAAATCAATACCACCGGCAGCAAAGCTTATGATGCCACTATTCAAAAATGTGTGGTGGTGATGAAGGATGAACTGGAAAAAGCAAAAGAGCAGGTGCTGAATGTGTTGTAAAATAATTGAAACATTCAGGAAATTCAGAATGAAGCCGGTATTTTGAAAACTTACACTAAATGCTCTAAATCCCGGCAACCCTAAACTTTTATGAAAAGACCATCATTATATTTTTTTTCCCCGCTGCTTTTTGTTTTCTTTTCTTCCTGTAAGAAGCTGGATATTTATGAAAAAAATAAATCCATTCCCAATCACCAGTGGCAATATAGTTTTCAGCCGGTATTTGATTTTGAAATAAATGATACTGCTGCGGCATACAATATCTTGGTTGTGCTGCGGCATACGGATGCTTACCGCTACAATAATATTTGGGTGAACCTGGGCATTAAAGCGCCGGGTGATACCGCTGCAAAAAGGCAGCGTCTTGATCTTGAGCTTGGCAATGATGTAAAGGGTTGGGAAGGCACCGGCATGGATGATATCTGGGAAGTAAGAAAACCGGTGACAAGGGCTCCTGTGCGTTTCAGCAAAACAGGCACTTACCATTTTACGCTGGCGCAGATAATGAGGGAAGATCCTTTGCCGGATGTAATGAGCGTGGGGGTAAGGGTGGAAAAAGCCAAGGAAGAGAAATAAATAAATTGTTGCATGGTTAAATTGTTATGAAGAACTTCAGCCAAAGAAAATCTAAACAACAATTCAGCCATCTGGCAATTTAACCATTCAAATAAATATACTAATCCAAATAGCTTCCGGTGCCGCTCTCCTCTTATAAAACCAAAAAAAGACTTCGCTTTGTTTTTATTGCATACTGGTTTTTGCTGGCGTACATTGTTGCAGCTTTGATATGGTGGTTCATTGAACTGAACAATCAAAATAAGCAGATAACCAATACCGCTATACAGCAATTAAAAAAAGACGAACCCGGTTATTTTGAAAAAGGCCGGCAATTGCTGGACAGGGAGAAAAGAAAAACGATCCAGTACATTGGCGAAGGTTCAGTATTTTTTTTAGTGATCATGGCAGGCGCCTTTTTTATTTTCCGGTCAGTAAAGCGGCAGCTGAAGCTGGCACAGCAGCAGCAAAATTTTATGATGGCTATTACACATGAGCTGAAGACTCCTATTGCCATTACCAAGCTGAACCTGGAAACCCTGCTGAAGAGAAAATTAGACGAAACACAATCGCATAAGCTGGTGCAGAAAAGCATTGCGGAAACGGACAGGCTCAATTCGCTTTGCAATAATATTTTACTGCTGGCACAACTGGAAGACCGGCGCTATATCATTACCCGGGAAGAGATTAATTTGTCAGAGCTGGTGAACGAAAGCATTAAGGATTTTTATAACCGCTATCCCGAACGCAGCTATGCCGCCAATATTGCGAACGATGTGTATATTAAGGGTGACAGGCTGCTGCTGCAGCTGGCGCTTAACAATTTAATAGACAATGCCACCCGGTATTCACCGAAAGAAGCAACAGTTGGTATAACATTACAAAAAGAAGCAGGTAAAATAAAATTGGCGGTACAGAATGAAGGCAGCGGTATAAATGATGCAGAAAAGAAAAAAGTATTTGAAAAATTTTACCGGCTCGGCAACAAAGCCACCAAAGAAGCCAGGGGCACGGGGCTGGGATTATACCTTACCAAAAAAATCGTGTTGCAGCATAAAGCGCAGATTTCCGTATCGGATAATTTGCCGGCAGGAAGTATTTTTACAATTGAATTTTTAGCGTGAATGGGTAACCGTGAATATAGCTTCATAACAGCTGCGAACCTTTTCACTTAAAAACTTTATTGACCATTTGCTGTTTACCAGCATTAACGACATGAACAAACTCTCCATACTGTTAGTAGAAGACGAAGAAAACCTGCAGGAAGCCCTCAAGCTGAACCTTGAGCTGGAGGATTACGAAGTAACCAGCGCCTGGAGCGGCGTGGAAGCGCTGGACATAATCCAGAAAGAACATTTTGATTTGATAATACTGGATGTAATGCTGCCCGAATTAGATGGCATCAGCGTAGTAGAGAACATACGCCTGCAAAACAACAATATACCTGTACTGATCTTAAGCGCCAAAAACAGCAGCGCCGACAGGGTGCTGGGATTAAAGAAGGGCGCAGACGATTATCTTACCAAGCCATTTAACCTGGAAGAGCTGTTGCTAAGGGTGAACAAACTGCTGCAAAAAAGCAAACAGCTTTCTGAAAGAAAGCCGGTGGAGCAGGTGTACAGGTTCGGAAAGAATACGGTTGACTTTAGTTCGCTGGAATGTATTACCAAAGAGGGCAGCAAAGTTACCCTCACTAAAAAAGAGATCATGCTGCTGAAGCTGCTGATAGAAAATAAAAATGAGGTGGTAACAAGGGAAAAAATATTACAGTCTGTATGGGGCTACAATGTTTATCCCACTACAAGAACGATTGATAATTTCATCCTCAGTTTCCGTAAGTATTTTGAAGAAGACAGCCGCAGCCCCAAATACTTTCATTCAGTGAGGGGGGTAGGATATAAATTTACGCCTTGACCCCGGCCTGAAAGGTCTCCGCCTGACCGGGTTGGTTACACAGTCAGACCGGGGCGGTCAGACTGGTTACTACCCTCACCGCCTCCACATATAAATCCTGCATCTTGTTTTCATCTGCAAAGGGGGTATACAACTGCAAAGAAATCTCATCCAATAATTTTTGTATGGCAAAACTGTCAGCAATAGACACTCCTGACTTGTCAAGTGCATCTGCAATGCTTCGCCTGCTGATATTTTCGGAAGCTATTTTTAATTTTTCTGCTAAAAACAGGTGCAGCTCTTTGTCAAGCGTTGCATAAAACTGCCGGGTATCATTTTGCAGTAAAGCCTTTTCTGTTTCTTCCAGAGGGTTTTTCAGTACAGTCTCTGCGGTAATTTTTTCTTCCTGCTTTTCTTCTTCAGCAGCAGTAGCGGGTAACGATTGTTTTTTCCTGTCGTTCTTTAGCCAAACAAATAACCCTGTCAGTATGAGCAAAGCTACCGGCACAATTATCATCCAGCGGTTGGAAAAAATGCTGTCAAAAAAACTTTCTTTCCTTCCTTTGTTGCCGGCAACGGCTATGGCAGGTTTTTTCCCTGTCCCCTTTTTTACCTCCACTAAAACAGGCCTGGTGCTTGCTGTTTTATATTTGCCCGAAGCGATATCAAAAAAGCTAAACTCAACCGGAGGAATGGTATAGCTGCCGGGTTTTTCAAAAGTAAAAGGGTATTCAAAAATCTTGCTGCCACTAACAGGAACGGATAACTTATTCAGCCCGTCTTTTACTGTTGGCTCATAGCCTTCCAGCCCGGCGGGCCACGCAATTTCGGGGGAAGGTACAAGCGTAAGGTTGCCTTCGCCGGAGAGCAGCACTTTTAATTTCCCGGCATCATCGGTAGTAAGATTATATTTATCAAGCAGCGCATCTATCCTGAAATTTCCCACGGCGCCACTGAATGAAGCAGGCTTTCCCTCTTCGGGCAAAGGCTTTACTGTTATTTGCACCGGCTTGCTTTCAATGGTTACTTTTTCGCCTATCATCGCATCCTGCGGCAATGAGCCCGGAACAATATTGCCAAAAATATCTGTTTCGGCTTTTTGCAGGTACTCTGCTTTGATGAAGTGAACGGTATTTTCTACAGAGGCAGTTTCCAGCTCGGCAATACCGGCCTGCAAGGGGTATAGCTGCACTTTACGCAGCACATATACATTGTATTCCCTGCCATCCAGCTTTTCAACGGTATAATTGATACCTGCCTGCGGCGGCACAAGGTCAATCACCGAAAAACCATTAAAGGCCGGGTTCTTTACCATATTGCTTTCTGATTTCAGCCGGGTATATAGTTTATACGTTACCGTTAGTGGCTCCCCTGTATAGCAGGAAGTTTTATCAGCATATACTTTTATAAAAAGGTTCCTGCCAATCTTGTCCTGCATATTTTCCCCTTTCTTCAAAATATAATCATTATAGCCAGCGGGCTCCTGTTGCGGCTGGTCAATGGAAAATAAATTACCGAAAGGCGAATTGCTGCCCGGGCTGTTGCCGGTAGCTTCGTTCACCACTTTTAATTTTACCGGGTTGCTTTTTAAAATTTTTCCATCCACTTTGGCAGTGGCAGCACCAATGGTAAAATCGCCTTTTGCTTTGGGCTTTAATAAAAATGTGATACCGATATACTGCCTTGTATTGCCGTTGATGCTTTCCATGCCGCTTTCCTGGTTAGGCCCGCTTACGACTATAAAATTGCTGAGCGGCGGCGGGGAAATATTGACGGCGCTTTGTGCATTGTCAATAGTAAACCTCAATTCAGCCACTTCATTTTTGCCGATAACAGCAGGGGAAATACCGGCAGAAAATTTTACCTGTGCTGCAATGCCATTGCTGATGCCAAGCAGCACAAAAAAAAGCAGCCAATATTGCGTCCGTAATTGCATAGTGAGGCTGCAAAAGTAAATAATGATTGAAATGAGAAGCGGGTGATTATGATAGAATATTGTTAATCATGATTAACGGGAAAGACAGCAATGATGATTATACCGGGTTGATATAAATAGAGCAGCCGGAGCCAGGAATGGTTGCCATCATGCCAATCATATCAACATACAAATCCTGATCAAAAATTATGATTTACAGATCACCCAATTGCGGCCGCAGCACAATGTCTTCCATCACGGCGCCGGGAGATAGCCGGGTAGCGGCAATAATAATATTGGCCACATCGGTGGCTTCCATAATGCGGTGGCTGCTGTTGTCAAAATTGCCCCACGAATCCGTGAGCACGGCACCCGGTAAAATCGTGGCTACTTTAATGTTGAAAGGCTTTAGCTCTTCCCTCAGGTTTTTGCTGAAACCAAGCGCAGCATATTTGCTGATGCTGTAGCTGCCGCCATTGCTGTATGCTTTTAGCGAAGCGATAGAGCACATATTGAAAATATAGCCGCTCTTTGCCGCTATCATGCCGGGCAATACTGTTCTTGTAATATGATAAGCGCTGTAAAGGTTTACAGCAAGCATTTGCTCCAGTATGCCGTCAGGCTCATTGTAAATGCTGCCGGGCACAAAGCTGCCTGCATTGTTCACGAGGATATCTGCTGCCGGGCAATTTTCATTTACCCAGTTGCCAAAAGCAATGGCCTGCTCCTTTATAGAAATATCAAAGGCTTTGGCTTTGATGCTGCTGTTTGGATATTTTGTTTGCAGCTCTGCAACAGTATGGTACAGCTGCACTTCGTTTCTTGCACATAAAAAAAGCGCTGCGCCTTCTGCTGCAAATGCTTCCGCCACTGCCCGGCCCATACCACGGGAAGCGCCGGTGATTACCACGTTTTTACCGCTGTTGTTCGTTTTCATACTGAATGATTGAAAAACAATTTTACAATTTTAAAATAATAAAACCGGAATTTTGCAGTTATCCATATATGAAATACAAGCACCTTTTTTTCGACCTTGACCATACCCTGTGGGATTTTGATGCCAATGCGTACGATACGCTGGTGGAAGTGTATGCCGCATTCAGGCTGGAAGAAAAAGGCGTGGTGCCTTTTGAAGACTTTTACAAGCTCTATAAAATCCACAATGAAATATTATGGGACCGTTTTCACAAAGGCTTTATCACTGCTGATGAATTAAAATGGAAACGCATGTGGCGCACGCTGATCGAATTTAAAATCGGTGATGAGGAGCTGGCAAAAGAAATGAGTGCAAAATTTTTGGAGATATTGCCTTCCAAAAAGATATTGTTTCCCCATACCGTGGAAGTGCTGGAATATTTAAAGGATAAAAAGTACCACCTGCACCTTATCACTAATGGCTTTGAAAAAACACAATGGACAAAGCTGCAGAACAGCGGCCTGCATGTATATTTTACCCATGTGGTAACATCAGAAGGAAGCAACAGCGTAAAGCCGCAAAAAGAAATTTTTGAATTTGCCATGAACAAAGCCGGGGCTTTGCTTCACCACAGCATCATGCTCGGCGACAACCTGGATGCGGATATACAGGGCGCCATGAATGTGGGCATGGATAATATTTTTATCAACTATCTCAATACTACAGCCACTATCCAGCCTACCTATACAGTAACAAACCTGCAGGAGCTGAAAAATATATTTTAAAGGAGCAATTTTTATCCTTTAAATATGCGGCTTCCCAAAATGGCTAACGGATGATGGTAACTAATAAAAACGTAGCTGTAATTTCTGTAGTGCCGATCGATGAGCTTTTGTTTTCAGCGGCAAATAGCTTTTCCAGCTCGTTTTGCAAATCATCAGCCCGCCCGCTCTTTTCCGCTGCCTCAAAAGCATTCATGGTGGGGCCATAAAAGTTTTTAAATACAGCAACCAATTCAGACGAAGGATAAGGGGCACGCATTGTCCATGGCTCCCTTGAAAAAGAAATATTTTCTTTTGGGATACCGGCATTGCCAAACCGCTCTGTTACATTGGCTTCAACGCCCCACAGCATAGGACTGATAAAACCTTCCGGTGGTGGTGGTGTATAAGCCGAGCTGATCTTTAAAGTTTGCGCTACCAGCGTGGGATCGCCCGGTATCCAGTTGCCCATTATTATTTTTCCGCCGGGCTTTGTTACACGTACCATTTCTTTGGCCACATCAAAAGGCCTCGGGGCAAACATGGCGCCGAAGATGCTCATTGTAACATCAAATGTTGCATCCTGCAGCCCGCTTAAATCGCAGGCATCTCCTTCCTGGAAGGCGCAGTTGATAACGGCTTCTGCTTTAGCCCGCCTGTTGCCTGCTTCCACCAGGTTGGCGGCAATGTCAACACCGGTAACATCGGCACCCAATTTTGCAGCCGGTATGGCAGTGGTACCATCGCCGCAGCCAATGTCAAGCACTTTCATTCCGGCAGTAATGCCCAATTTGGACACCAGCTCTTCGCCGCTTTGGCGCATGTTGGCTGCAATCCGGGTGAAATCACCCTTTTCCCATAATGCTTTGTTCGGGTTCATATAGCTTTGATTTAACAACGAAATATAAAACCAAATTTAATTTTTTTCAAGAAAAATAACATTTTTTATCCGGCTTCTTCCTCCAGCCAGATAAGCAAGAGGAATACTTCATCCATAAACTGAAAAATTTTTTCGGCCATAGCAATGACATTTTTGTGAAAGAAAATAAAGGGCACACAGCAGGTATGCCCTTTTGATTTACCAAAACCCTTTCTTCTTTATCCAAATATTACGTCGCCTACCACTTTTTTTATTTCCAGCTCTTCGTTATTATTGTTCAGTATGCTTATTTTTCCTGTATTCCTTACAGAAACGGAGCAGCTGCCTTCAAGAGAGATAGAAAGAAATGCGGAATTCAGTTCGCCGGCAGATTTAATTTCAGAATCGCCTTTAATGGCCAGTTCCTGCAGGTGGCTTACATTTACGGTAATTTGTACTTTTCCTTTCAGGGAATGCTTGTTTTTGCTTTTGATGTACAATACGCCGTTTTTAATTTCCCAATCCACTTTTGCAATATTTGCTTCGGCGCCTTTGAACTCGATGGCCCTTTCAGGGTTTTCCACCAGCAAAACGTCAATGTCGTTTTCCACCTGCAGTTTTACAAATGATAATTGGTAACTTGTTTTTTGCGTTACAGGGTTTTCTGATTTGCTGTCAGCTGCAAAGGCTGTAACTCCTGTTGCAAGGATGATGGCTGTTACCATCGTGAGGATTTTTTTCATGGCTTTAAAATTTTGTTGCTGCTGCAACGGTTATTAATTTTTACGCTGCAAAAATGCGCTGCATGCAGGGTTCCTGCAATAGCATCTATGTGTGAATTTTCAAAAGCATAAAAGAAAGAAATGGCATTATAGCACCGGTTAATAACTGTATTAAGCCGTTTGTCAGCATATTTTACTGCTGCGGTGAAAAGGGCATCACATAAAAATGTGGTTTGAATGTGGAATAGGTTAATTGCTTTATCATTGATATAGATTTGTAAGGCAAATGAACAAACTGCTGCTGATTTTATTGTTTATTACAGGTGACCGTATTGCGGTTGCCCAAACGGGCTTTGCATTCAACCGCATCACCACCGAAGACGGCATCGGCCTTGCCAGCAATGCAGTAAGAAGCCTTTACCAGGACGCAAAAGGTTTTATGTGGGTGGGCACCGATAACGGCCTGCAGCGTTTTGACGGAAGCAAGTTCATACAGTTTTATGGCAGCGGCGACCCTATGCCGCATGCGCCCGTCACAAAAATTTTACCTGCAGACAGCAACAGGCTTTTTTTAATGATGGATAACCCCAGGCAGTTTGGGGTATTTGATTTCTTCAGGTTTACCTATACAAATATCCCGGTAAAAGCAGCGAAAGACATTCCTCCCCGTGCAGAATACAATGCCTGGCAGGATGAGAACGGTGAAATATATTTTGCCGTTTACCGCTATGGGCTGATGCGGTTTGATAAAAAGAAAAATGCCATTGTAGATGAAGGCAGCATCCGCTTTCCTGCCGGCTGGCAGGCGGGAATTAGGAATGTTTTTTTTGATACTGTAAAAAAGCAAATATGGTTTTGTTGCGATAAAGGTTTGTGTGTGTACGACCGGCAGAGCAGGCAGTTATGGAACAAAGATTTTAATCCCCGGCAGGTTGCCCTGCTTAATAATGAAAAAGTGCAGGACGGCATCACCAGGTTTTTCATTGATAAAAAAAGAAGGCAATGGATACTGGGCTGGCCACAGTGGGCCAATGGCGCTGAAAAATATTTTTGCCTTGACAGCGCCGGTAATTACCTGGAAAAAGATACCGCAGGCCTTGGGCAGGGGCCGGTGGGCTACGTGGAGTACAACGAGTTTTATGAAACGGCCATTGGTGATATGTGGGTATATGGCGGCGGCGTGCTGTTCAATTTTGAAAAAGACCGGAAAAAATTCAATTATATCAACAGCGATGTGTACGTGGGGCAGGTGGGCATTACTTATGAAACTATTTACCAGGTAACGGATGACAGGGACGGCAGCATCTGGATCGCCACCGACCAGGGCTTGTATTTCACTTCTTCCGTCACGGGCAGTTTTTCCGTGGTGAATATTTTGTTTGATAATAAAAAAACACAAACGCAGATAACGGATATTCTTGAATTGCCTGATGGCGGCTTCTGGCTTACTTCCTGGGGCAATGGCATAAGATCGTTTGATAAATACCTTAATAAAACAGATAATTATTTATACAATACAGCGCCGCCTGCAGGCTGGGACAAAAGTGCTGCCAGGCTTACATGGAGCCTTGCCCTGCAAAAAAATACAGGCAACATTTGGGTAGGTTGTAATGCAGGCGTTTTATTGATACATAGCCCCGCCACAAAAAGCACCCGCTATTTAATGCCCGCTGAAGCCGGCGGCGCCACCATCCGTTATATAACCGAAGATTCGGCAGGGCGGATGTGGCTGGGCACACAGGGCGGCAGGCTGATAAAATGGGAAGGGGGTAAATTCACTGTAGTGCAAAATTTTAATACACCCATTTATAAAATACTTGTTGACCGGCAGGAAATGCTTTGGATAGCAGCGCATGAAAAAGGCTTGTATGAAGTGGATGCTGCCGGTGGAAATATTGTAAAGAGCTTTTCACCGGGCAATGGCAGCAATAATTTATATGCTGCTACCGGCTTTGACATTGAACAGCTTAACGACAGCATTATTGTATATGGCGCCGGGGCATTGAACTTTATTAATAAATACACCGGCCGGGTGCACCAGCTGAAATTTGAAGACGGGCTTCCTTCCAACAGCGTAAAAAGACTGCGGATGGACAGGAATGGTTTTTTATGGATCATTACTTCCAACGGGCTGAGCCGTTTCAATCCTTTCAATAACCGCATCACTTCTTTTGGAAAAAAAGACGGTATTGTGCTGGCGGAAAAGACCACGATGGCGGATTGCCTGTCTTCCGAAGGCAACCTCTTGTTTGGCGGCAGCAATGCCCTGGTTATGTTTCATCCTTCTGTTTTTTCCAATACCAAGGCGCCGCCGGATGTTACCATCACCGATTTTAAATTATTCAATGAATACCAGCCGGTGGATTCATTGCTGCGCCTCCCGGTGATTACGCTGGGCAGCAACCAAAATTCCATCAGCCTTTATTTTGCTTCGCTCAGTTTTGTGCAGCGTGATAAGCTTACTTATTATTATAAAATGGAGGGGCTTGACAAAGAATGGATACGTGCAGACAAATTACTCTCTGTAAATTATGCTTTGATGCCGCCCGGCAGGTACATTTTTAAAGTGTATTGCGAAAACCTGGAAGGCATCCGTTCAGCCAATATTACAGAAGTGCCTGTTATTATTAAACCGCCTTTCTGGCGCACCTGGTGGTTCCTGAGCGTATGCCTTTTTGTGATAGCATTGCTTATTTATGTAGTGCACCGGCTAAGGGTAAACAAGCTGCTTGCCGTAGAAAAACTAAGGAACAGCGTTGCCCGTGACCTGCATGATGATATGGGCAGCACGCTCAGCACTATCAATATTCTGAGCGCCATGGCAAAAAATAAAATAAATGTGGATACGGAAAAAGCGGATGAATATATTTCAAAGATAACCGACAACAGCCAGCGCATGATGGAGGCGATGGATGATATTGTATGGAGCATTAAGCCCAGCAACGACAGCATGCAGCGCATCATTGCCCGTATGAGGGAGTTTGCCACCAACGTACTGGAATCAAAAGATATTGAGCTGGATTTTTTTGCCGATGAATCTTTGTTTGATGTAAAGCTGAATATGCAGGCGAGGCGTGACCTGTTTTTAATTTTTAAAGAAGCAGTGAACAACGCCGCCAAATATTCAAAAGCATCAAAGCTGGAAATAAGGATATTGCCTGAACACAAACGATTATTGTTGCTGGTAAAAGATAACGGTACCGGCTTTGATGTAAGCAATGCTGATGAAGGCAATGGCCTGGGCAATATGCAAAAAAGGGCTGATTCGCTGATGGGAAAAATAACCATCAAATCGGCCGAAGGAAAGGGAACGGAAGTGAAATTGGTAATCCCCGTTTTATAAACCAGTAAAAGATGAACCGTTTTTTAAGTAAAAAGTTCAGGTTTTTTTCTTTTGTGTGCATAGCGCTGCTGGTGTTTGTACACGGGTATAATTTGCAAAACGGTTACCTGCTCCCCTATTCACTGGTAGAGGAGCCGCTCAGCTTCACCACGTTCTTTGAATATTTTTTGGCCAACAGTATTTTGCGCTTTCGCATACCCATGCTGTTTATCATATCGGGCTATATATTCGCCCTCAAGGATAATAAGCCTTACTTTGTAATGGTAAAGAAACGCTTTGTCACTCTTATCATACCCTACCTTATTTGGAGCGCCGTGGGCTTGCTTGTCACTTATCTTTTGCAGCAGTTTACTGTAACAGCAGGAATTGTTCATGCTGCCACCATTGACCAGTTAAGAGATGAACGGCAATACAATGAAATAGGATGGCACGGCATATTGTTCCGCTGGCTGCTGGCGCCTACTTCCTTCCAGCTTTGGTTTATAAGAGCCTTGTTTTTTTATAACATTTTATATCCTGTGTTCCGGTGGGGTATTACCAAAATTCCCGTTATATGGCTGGTCATTACTTTCCTGCTGTGGGCAAGCATTTTTAATGTATTTATATTTGAAGGCAGCGGCCTGTTCTTTTTTTCAGTGGGAATATGGCTGCAAAAAACAAACTTTGTTTTAGACAGGACACCGGAATGGTACAGCGCTTATTTATCGTGGCTGTTTTTTGTTGGACTTTCTGTAATAAGAACATTCATGGCTTTTGAGCTGGAAGAGGGAATTGTTACCTGGTGGGTAATGACGGCTTTATATGCCGCTACTGTAATAGCAGGGCTGCTGGCAGTATGGTTCAGCCTGGACACTGCTGTAAACTGGTGCATGGACAAAAGATGGTTTTTATGGCTTACTTCTTTCTCCTTCATCATTTTTGGAATGCATGTGCCGCTGATAGAGTATATAACGGTATTTATGTGCCGGTATATGCACAGTCTCCCCAACTACCGGTTTATTGTTTACATACTGGCGCCACTAACGGTATTGGGTATATGCATTTTTACAGGCGTGGTTTTAAAAAGATTTGTTCCAAAATTTTATCACCTGGCAACAGGCGGCAGGGGCCTTTGATTTTTGTTTAACATATTTATGCGGTTGTAACTTATCGCTGCATGCTTTACTTTTATAATAAAACCGGCTTATGATTAAAGTGCTTATTTACGAAGACAACCCGCAATTGAGGGAAGGGCTTACCATGCTTATCAGCGGTACGGAAGGCTTTGAAGTGGCGGCATCTTTTAAAAACTGCGACAATGTGGTAGACGAAGTGCAGGCATTTAAGCCGGATGTGGTATTGATGGACATTGATATGCCGGGAGTGAACGGGCTGGAAGGGCTGAAAAGAATAAGAGAGGTTAACAGTGAAGTGAAAATATTAATGCTTACCGTATTTGACGATAACAAAAATGTTTTTAACGCTATCAGCAACGGCGCCAACGGCTATATCCTTAAAAAAACGCCTCCGGTAAAGCTGCTGGAATACATTACCGATGCACAGGGCGGCGGCGCTCCCATGACATCTTCTATTGCCACACAGGTGCTGAAAATGTTTTCTTCCATGAACAATGAAAAAGGGGAAGACTACAATTTATCAGAAAGGGAAAAGCAGGTGCTGCAATTACTGGTGGATGGCTACAGCTATAAAATGATAGCAGGCGAAATGTTTATTGCCATTGATACCGTACGCAGCCATATAAAAAAGATTTACGAAAAGCTGCATGTGAACAGCAAGAGCGAAGCGGTGGCAAAAGCGTTTAAAGACAGGATTGTGTAAAAAATATGTAACATACCGGCACTTTGCTGCTGCATCGGGAACTGTAATTTTTTGAAGAGTAATCTTTCGCCCGTTAAAATTGAAAATAAATAAACTCCTGTGATTTACCGGCAAACCAGAAGATCATAAACAGCAATACATAATACAGCACATAGCGTAATGGTTTTCCTTCTGCCGGCCCCAATTTTTCAATAGCGTACACGTTATTCCTTCCCAGCCATTCTGCAAACATGAAAATGAAGATAAGCAAAATGGCCACGAGGCTTTGTGAAAAACCCACGTTGCCGCCTGTAATGAATGGCGGAGTAAATAAGGAAGGAGAAAACAGCTTTCTCAGATAGGCCCATGCATCGTGTATGCTTTTTGCCCTGAACAATATCCAGCCGGTGAAAACAAGCGCAAACGTCAGCAGCATTTGAAATGCTTCTTTTACAGAAGGGAATAGTTTTCCTTCTGCCACTGTATTAGTGTACTGCCGGTTTTTGCCGGCCAGTATTATGGGCAGGAACAGGCAGGCATGAAAAGCGCCCCATGCAATGAACGTCCAGTTGGCGCCATGCCAGAAACCGCTAATCAAAAAAATAGCGAATGTATTGCGTGCTATCTGCCACCTGCCGCCACGGCTGCCGCCCAGCGGTATATATAAATAATCACGGAACCATGTATTGAGCGAGATATGCCAGCGCCGCCAAAACTCTGCAATATCACGGGAGAAATAAGGATAGTTGAAATTGCGGAGGAAAGAAAAGCCCAATAATTTTCCAATGCCGATGGCCATATCGGAATAGCCTGAAAAATCCCCGTATATCTGGAAAGTAAAGAACAAAGCGCCGAGGAAAAGAGTGCTGCCGGGATAGAGATGATAGTTATCAAACACTTCATTGGCAATAACGGCACAATTGTCTGCTATCACCACTTTTTTAAAAAGTCCCCACAGTATCTGCCGCATACCATCCACCGCCAGGGGATAATTAAAGACCCTTCGCCTGTATATCTGCGGCAGCAGGTTGTTGGCTCTTTCAACAGGCCCTGCCATGGCAAGGGGAAAGATGCTTACAAAAAGGAAAAACGATATGATGTCTTTTGCCGGTTCAAACTTACGGCGGTACACATCAATGCTGTAGCTTAAGGTGTGGAAAGTGTAAAAGCTGATGCCCACCGGCAAAACCAAATGCAGTGTTTTTGCCTTCAAATGAAGGCCGATGGAAGCAAATGCATCAACGAAAGTATTGACAAAAAAATCATAGTACTTGAATATGCCCAGCACGCCAAAAGAAACAAGGCAGCAAATGGTAAGAATTGATTTTCGCCGCCGCTCGCTCCCCGGTTTTTCCATCAGCAACCCTGCTGTATAATTGACAAGCGAACAAAAAAGAATGAGTGAAAGATAGCGCCAGTCCCACCAGGCATAAAAAAAATAGCTGGCGGCCAGCAGAAAAATATTTTGGGCCTTTACATTTTTTGAAAGTGCCCAGTACAGCGCAAATACAACCGGTAAAAATATTGCAAACTCGATGGAATTAAAAAGCATATCAGGTATTTAAATTCTCCTGCAGTTGGTTGCCGCTGGTCTCAAATGTAACATTTGCTTTTAAACTTTTATAAAGCAGTTCTTTTACGCTTGTGCATTATTTTTTCTGCAGTGTTTATAAAATCATCCCGTATTTTGCCAAACAAACTATAATTTGTAGCTTGTAACCTGAAGCTGGGTATTCCCCCGGTAATTTACTAACCAATAAATTCAAAAATCAATGTCAAACATGATTACAGCTTATTGCATGAAGACGAAAGAGAAAAATGTTCCCATGCAGAATGCAGTGATAACAAAAACTTCCCGTGGCGGCTATATGGCCCAGGGCGATGACGGCAAAGGAAACAAAATGACCACTATGCTAAGCGAGGAAAAAGCCCTGGAAGCGATTAAAAACGGGGTGGCAAAACAAGGATGGTAAAAATTTTAATTGTAAATTTACAGGCTGCCTGCATTATGGCAGCCTTTTTTATTTCCCCGTACGTTTAAAGAAAATGAGAAAGCTTTTTGCATTACTGCTCCTTACCGGCGTTTACTGTGCTTACGGGCAGTATACTGTAAATGGCAATGCCACCCGTGACAATTGCCATTGCTACACCCTTACGCCGGACGTAACAAACCAGAGCGGCTCGGTATGGAATAATTTTAAAATTGATCTCACCAATTCTTTTGATTTTTATTTCGATATCAACCTTGGGTGCCGTGATGCAGATGGAGCAGATGGGATGGTGTTTATGCTGCAGCCTATCAGCACCAGTATAGGAAGCGTAGGCGGCGGGCTGGGCTTTTCAGGCATCAGCCCCTCTGTAGGCGTTACGCTGGATACATGGCAGAACAATGAGGATAATGACCCGGCATTTGACCATATTGCCATCCAATTGAACGGCAATACCGGGCATGCAGATCCCAATACTAACCTTGCCGGCCCTGTTGCCATACTGGCCGCAAATAACAATGCTGAAGACTGCCAGTGGCATGTATTGCGTATTGTATGGGATGCCGCTACCAAAACTTTGAGCGCTTATGTTGACGGTGATTTGAGACTGGCAGTGGTAAAAGATTTTACCAATACAGTATTTGGCGGCGACCCGAATGTGTTTTGGGGCTTTTCGGGCAGCACAGGCGGTGCAAGGAACCAGCAGCGTTTTTGCACATCGCTTACGCCTGCCTTTAAATCTTTAGCGGCACAAAAAAGATGCTTTGGCGAACCGGTAACCTTTACCGATTCCACAGTTTCCTTTGCGCCCATAATGAAAATGCACTGGGACTTCGGGGATGGCAGCAATATAGATTCTGTAAACAGCAGCCCCGTGCATGCTTATGCTGTGCCCGGTAATTATATGCTTACGCAAACAGTAACCGGCGCTGATGGCTGCACCGAAGTGAATACACAGGCTGTGACAATAGGCAGCAAGCCCGTTGCCGGCTTCAGGTATGAAGACAGTTGTGTAAGCAACAATATTCTCTTTACCGACACGTCTAAAGCAGCGGTAGGAACAGTTAACAACCGGTGGTGGGATTTTGATAACGGCGCCACTTCAACGGCCGCTGCTTTTACCACCAGCTATCTTACCAATGGCAGTAAAAATATCAGGCTGGCAGTAAAAACAGCAGAGGGCTGCCTTAGCGATACCCTGGAAAAGCCAATCTATATTTATGGCCGCCCGGTGCTTGATTTTAGTTTTACTGATTCTGTTTGCCTGGGAACAGCAATGAATTTTACCGGCATTGTGGTAAGCAGTGATGAGCCGGTAAAAAGCTGGAAATGGGATTTTGGCGATAACAGCAGCCCGGCCACTATGCAAAATACACAGCATATTTTTGGTACGCCCGGTCGGCATACCGTATCTGCTGCAGCCACCAATACCGGCGATTTTGGATGCATGTCTATTGTTCCGAAAGATGTGTATGTTTTGGCCAGGCCTGTTGCTGCGTTTACCACTGGTAATATTTGCCAGGATGCGCCTGCTGTTTTGACTGATTCTTCTTACAGCCCCGATGGCATTGCCATAACGGGTTGGTGGTGGAACACGGGTAACGGGCAATTTTCCAATGATCAAAACCCGGACGTGGTATATAATGCACCCGGCACTGTTACTGTAAGGCTTGCTGTTCAAGCCGGCACCTGCCATTCTGATACGGTTTTGAAACAGCTTATTATTTACCCCACGCCTGCCGTTAACTTTGGTTATACCGCAGCCTGTGAAAACATGCCGGTGCAGTTTTCAGATTCTTCCACGGTGCCGATTGGTGCCGTTGTGCAATGGAAATGGCTGTATAATAATACAGCGTGGAGCACAGAGCAAAATCCGCTAAGATCTTTCACTCAGGGAAACCAGCAGGTGGGCCTGGCGGCGATTTCCGATAAAGGTTGTGCTGATACAACGTATAAAAATTTTGTAATTACCTCCAAACCACTGTTTGACCTTCATTTTAATGACAGCTGTAAAAATGAAGCAGTGAGCTTTAGCGGCGCTGACCGCACCGGTAACATACAGCAATGGCAATGGGATTTTGGCGACAACAGCACTGCTGCTGCAAAAGATACGCAGCATATATACAGTAATGCAGGCGCTTATAGGGTACTCCTTACCGTTACTGCCGCGAGTGGTTGTATTGCTGCCGATTCTTCCACCATCATTATTTACGGCACCAATGCATCTGTAAGTGCAGATACTGTGATTGCTGCTGCCAACCAGCCCACGCCATTATATGCTACAGGTGGGATGAGTTATGAATGGCAGCCTGCAGACGGGCTGAACAGTAATGGCATCAGCAACCCCCTTGCTACTAACAGCGAAGACAGGCTGTATGTAATAAAAGCATATACACCCGCCGGCTGCGAAACCTATGATACGGTATTGGTAAAAGTGTACAACGGCCCGGAAATTTATGTGCCTTCGGCATTCAATCCCCTCAGTACGGCAGGCAACCATATATTCAGGCCGGTAGCGGTGGGCATCAGCCACTTTCAATACTTTAACGTGTACAACCGCCTGGGCGAACTGGTCTTTGCTACGCAAAACCCACAGCAGGGCTGGGATGGCAGCTATAAAGGAAAGCCAGCTGCTGCGGGTACTTATGTATGGATAGCAGCCGGTATCACTTTTCACGGAATGTCCATCAGCAGGAGAGGAACGGTGATATTGCTAAGATGATAGCGGCCTTTTGTAAAATTCATATCTTCCCTTGCAAAGGATGTTATATTTTTGTTGTATGCGCTACATCACTTATACGTTATTCTTTTCTTTTTTCTTTATCTCCGCTGCAAAAGCGCAGGAAAAATGGGATTTGAAAAAATGTGTTGAATATGCCCTTGCCAATAATATCAGCATAAAGCAAACAGATGTGCAGGCAAAACTGGCGGCCCTTTCTTACCTGCAGGCCAAAAACAGCGTGTATCCCAATGCTACGTTCAGCGGCGGCGGGGCGTTTAACAATGGCCGTAACCAAAATCCCACCGACTTCAGTCTTATCACGGAAAGCTTTGTTTCTGCCAACATGCAGCTGCAAACCAGCGTTGATATTTTTAACTGGTTCAGCAAAAAGAACAGCATACTGGCCTACCAGTGGCAGGCAGAAGCTGCCAAGGCCAGTACTGACAAGCTGAAAAATGATATTGCGCTCACTGTTGCCAATGCTTACCTGCAAATATTGCTAAACAGCGAACAGCAGGATATTGCCCGTGTGCAATTGCAGCAGTCGCAGGCTCAACTGGCAAATACAAGAAAATTGGTGGATGCAGGCTCGCTGCCGGAACTGAATGCTGCCGAGCTGGAAGCGCAGGTGGCAAGGGACAGTGCCAGCTATATCACGGCCAAAGGCAATACAGAGCAATCCATACTGGCAATAAAAGACTATATGAACCTGGATGCAGCCACACCGATGCAGGTGGATGCGCCGCCGGTGGACCAGATACCAATAGAAAAGATCGCCGACCTGCAGCCCGATTTTGTATATGCCCTGGCAATAAAAAATTTGCCGCAGCAGAGGGTAAATGAATTTAACCTGAAGGCCGCTATCAAAAATTCCGCAGCAGCAAGAGGCGCCATGTACCCAACCTTTGGTATGTACGGCACCCTCAGCAGCGGCTACAACAGCAGGGCCACCACCATCATTGGCTCCCAGCAAATAACGCCGCCGATAGGCAAAGTAAATGTAGACGGCATTGATTATACTGTGTATTCTGATCCTTATACCATTTATTCAAGCGGCAAAAGCGGCTTTACCAAGCAACTGGATGAAAACTTCAGGCAGACCGTGGGGCTGAATATTAATGTGCCTATCTTCCAGGGCAGGGGCTTAAGGACCAATTGGGAAAAAAGCAAGCTCAACATTACCAATACTGAACTGCAAAAAGAAGCCGATAACCAGAAGCTAAAACAGGATATCTACCAGGCATATAACGCGGCAACGGTGGCGCTGGAAAAATTCAATGCCGGCAAAAAATCGGTAGAAACAGCAGAGCGCAGCTATGGCTATGCCCAGAAAAGATATGATGTAGGCATGCTCAGCACCTACGAACTGATAACGATACAGAATGATTTGTTCAGGGCAAGGCTGGAGAATGTACAAAACCAGTTTGACTATGTATTCAAAATGAAAGTACTGGAGTTCTATAAAGGAGAAGGATTGAAATTGTAAAATATTATTATTTACTTCATAAAATGCGGTAGAAAGGCAAGGCTTGTTCACTATTGCCCGTCCACCATTCATGACGATTATGAGCAAAACAGTTAAATGGATATTGATAAGCGCCGGCATACTGCTGGTAGCATTGATAGGACTAAAAGCAGCAGGCGCCTTTGGCAAGGACGAAGGCACCAAGGTGACGGCTGAAAAAGTGCAGCGCCGCACCATTACAGAAATTGTAAATGCCAGCGGGAAAATATATCCTGAAATAGAAGTGAAGGTAAGCCCTGATATCAGCGGTGAAATTACAGAGCTTACCGTGCAGGAAGGCGACAGCGTAAAGAAAGGCCAGGTAGTAGCAAGGATATATGCGGATATTTATGCCATACAGGCCGACCAGGCAGCAAGCGGCGTGGCGCAAAGCAGGGCGCAGGTGGCCAACTCACAGGCATCGCTAAACGCTTTGAAGGCGAGCCTTGACCAGGCTGAAAAAACATACAACATGCAGAAGCAATTGTATGATGAAAAAGTAATCAGCGCCAATGAATTTAATGTGGCGGATGCCAATTATAAATCAGCGCTGGCTAATTACAATGCAGCAAAAGAAGGTATCCGTGGCGGGCAGGCAGCAGTATCTGCGGCGCAGAGCAGCCTGGCAAAAGCCAATAAAGATTTAAGCAGAACGGCTGTGCTGGCACCAATGGGCGGCGTGGTGAGTTTATTAAGCGTAAAAAAAGGTGAAAGGGTAGTGGGCAGCAATATGATGGCGGGCACTGAAATGCTGCGTATTGCTGATATGTCAAAAATAGAAGTGAGGGTGGATGTGGGAGAAAATGATATCCCCAAAGTGAAATTAGGCGACAGCGCCCTTGTGACCGTAGATGCTTATAATGACAGGAAGTTCAAAGGCATTGTAACGCAAATTGCCAGCAGCAATAATGGTGCTGTTACGCAGGTGGAAAGCGCCAATACCAGCACCGATGTGACCAACTATAAAGTGTATGTGCGCCTGCTGCCCGAAAGCTATACAGACCTGCTGGCTAAAAAAGGTTTTCCCTTCAGGCCGGGCATGAGCGCCAGCGCTGATATACAAACACAAACACATGCCAACGTGCTGAGCGTGCCCATCAATGCAGTTACCACCAGGGAAATTGCCGACAGCGCCAAAGTGGAAAAGAAGCACACAGAAAATGGCGATGCAGAAGAAAAAACCCTGAGCGCTGAAGACCTTGAAGTAGTAGTGTTTGTACTGAACGAAACAGATAAAACAGTAAAAAAAGTAAAAGTAAAAACCGCCATACAGGACATTAATTACATTGAAATTACCGAAGGGCTTAAAGGAGACGAGACAGTTATCAGCGGGCCTTATGATGCAGTGAGCAAAACCCTGAAAGAAAAAGACAGGGTGAAGGTGGTGGATAAAAAAGAATTGTTCGAGTACAAGGAATAAAAAATTTCAGTAACAGGTTGTATTGCTGAATTGTTAGCAGCATTCAAAAGATTTAAACAACAATTCTCAGCTATTTAACCATTGGAGCGTACACTACAAAGCTAAAATTTTATTTTTATTTAACGGCAACTTTTCAATCACTTTGAAAAGTTGTTTTTTATTTACGCACTATTTCATGCGGCTTATTTTCATTAATATTTTACTGCTCATTTTTTTGCCGGCATTGCTGGTTGCACAAAAGGTAACGGTGAATGTGCAGTTGTCTGCAGGCAAAACAGATTCACTTCCCCCGGCTACCCTGCAGCTGCTCAGCCTGCCGGACAGTATTACTACTGAAACACAGGTAGCGAAAGAACAGGGAAATACTTTTATCGTACAACCATTTTCCAAATATTTACTGAAAGTGTCTTCTGCCGGCTTTGCCGGAGTGGAAAAGATAATTGCCATTACTGACAAATCTATTACAGTGCCGGTGCTGATGAAGAAGAAAATAAAAGAGCTGGATGAGGTGGTAATAGTGTCAAGAAAACCATTGGTGAAAAGGGAAGATGATAAAGAGATAATTGAAGCAGCACCGTTGGTGAACAGCAGCACCAATGCGTACGAAATACTGGAGAAAACCCCCGGCGCCATTGTTGACCAGGACGGTAACGTGTACCTGAGCAGCATGACGCCTGCCGCTATTCAAATAAACGGCAGGGAAGTAAAGCTCAGCGCCACAGACCTGGCCTCACTTTTAAAAAGCCTGCCCGCCAACAGCGTGAGCAAAATTGAAATTGTAAGAAGCCCTTCTGCCAAATATGATGCAGCCAGCAGCGGCGGCATTGTAAATATTGTTTTGAAAAAAGGCGTAAAACTGGGCGCCAGCGGCAGCATGAACGTGGGTTATTTCCAGGGGGTGTACAGTACTAAATTTGCCGGGTTCAATATCAATAAAGGCGGCGATAAAACATCATCGTATTTCTCTTATCAATACACTGACAGGAATAGTTTTGAAGAAATCAATTCTCAAAGAACGCTGGGCGCATCCCTTTTATCGCAAAAAGCAAGAACAACTTATCCTTCGCTCAACCATTATTTCGGGTTGGGCACTGACGTGGCGGTTACCAAAAAATTTAACCTGGCTTATGACCTCAGAATAAGCGCCAGCGACAACCGCAGCAGCGCAAGGAATGACATTAATATTATTGACAGTAGTAACAGCGCAATTGGCAATAATGCTTCAGATATCAACAACCGAAGTTCCTCTTTATATATCGGGAACAATATCTTCGCTAAATACAAAATAGATTCTGCCGGCAGCGAATGGACGGTGCAGTTTGACTACAACCGTTATAATTACAACAACCAGCAGCTATACAATAATTATTTTTACCTGCCGGGAATGCCCACTGTTTTCGGCAACGGGCTGAACCATAACCTTAAAAATATTTTCACTGCCCAGGCAGACCTTGTGTGGAAATTAAAACATGGCTTTACTGTTGAAAGCGGCATTAAAACCACCTTGTCCGGCAGCAGCAACAGCGCTGACTATTTTCTGCAGCAGGGCGCCGGTGAAATAAAAAGAGACAGCTTTCAAACCAACACATTCCGGTACCACGAGGCCATCAGCTCTGCTTATTTGCAAATTGCTAAAACGGTACTGGGCTTCACCGTTAAGCCCGGAATAAGAGTGGAAGCCACCAATATCAGCGGAAGGCAACTCATCCCTTCGGATACATCCCTGTCAATAAAACGAACTGATATTTTTCCTTACCTGTACCTGCGCCACCGGATCATGAAACTGTTTGGCTTTGAAATGAATGGCAATGCCATCTTCCGCCGCAGCATCACAAGGCCTTATTATGAAATACTCAACCCTTATCCCAAATATGTTGACCAATACCTGTTTGATATCGGCAACCCGTCATTACAACCGCAATTCACTACCAATTATGAATTCAATATCACGGCGGATGATTTTACTGTTTTTTCCGTAGGTGTGAACAATACAAAAAATATTTTCAGCAATGTTACTTACCAGGATGGGCAAACGGGCATTGCTTACAGAACATACGATAACCTGGGCACTAACAGGGAGGTGTACCTGCGTTTTGTAGGCGGCCTGCCGCCCGGCGGCAATTATTTTTTCTATGCCGGCGGCCAGCAGAATTTCAATTCTTATGACGGTTTTTACCAGGGAGCGCCGCTGCATTACAAAAGGAGCAGCTGGGTGTTTTTTATGTACCACCAGTTGAAATTATTACCCACTTTAAATGTAAGCCTGCAGGGCTTCATGCGTACAAAAGGCTTCCAGAATTTTTATGAGCTGGGCAATTTCGGCGCGTTGAACCTCAGCTTTAATAAAACTGTAATGAAGACCGCCAACGTAATATTATCTTTTAATGATATCCTGCTTACCAATAAAATGGATTTCCGTTTGCAGCAGGGCAATGTGGATGCAACAGGCAGCAGGCTCAATGATACCCGCCGGGTGGGTCTCACTTTCCGCTATAATTTTGGCATAAAGCATACAGAAGAAAAAAAGCCATTGTTTGAGCAGCCTGCTGAAAGCAAAGACAATTAACGAAAGGAAAATACCACCGCCCACATTTGTCTCGCCAAAAAAGATTATATTTACATTCCTCTTTTTGAATATCCTCCTTTCCTTTGAATCCCATATATTCCCCTTAGGATGCTGATTATTTATTTTTTAAAACGGGATGAAATGAGAAAGAAATTTACCCTAAGCACCGGTTGCTTCTTGTTTGCAATATTTTTTTGCAGTTGTGCAGTTGGCCAAAACTCTGCCTTGATAAATTTTGGCAGTACAGCCTGTAATAACAGTGTGCCTTCATTTTCTTTAATTAAAGCTCCTTTATCAGAATCGCCAGTCACACTTACTACCTGCGATATGTCGGCGCAGCTGCCTGATTATTTCAGTGTTTTTGTTTCTTACAATCCACTTAACAATAAAGTTTATATAGCAGACACAAGAACAGGTGTGCGGACTGATATATGGCAACTGGACATGGGCCTGCCTGCTACTATTGCCTGCCCTGCAACTATTCCCCTTGTGCCAGATTACTCCTACCCTTATGTGTCCAATAACTTTGAATTTGACAAGGATGGCAATCTTTGGTCTCTTTCTGGCTATAACCTTACCGCGGGACAGTGTAACATTGACAGGTTTGATGTGAACACCGGAAATGTAATCAGCAGTAAAACGATACAATTTCCCGAAAACCATTTTCCCACCACTATTTTTAGCGGCGATCTCACATTATTGCCAAATGGGAGAATGTTTGCGGTGCTTGGCAACGGCACCTGCCAGTTGTATGAAATTACCAATTATGCCAATGGAACAGGTAATGCAACAGCCACTTACCTGCTTACTTTGCCGAGGGACTGTTATGGAATTACATTTTTAAACGGGTTTCTTGAATTAACGGGGTTGGATTTTGCAGGAGGGTGTTATTATTATGATTACGATATTGCTTCCGGTGTACTAGGTGTTGAAAAGCCGTTTCAAAATGGCCAGGCACCTATTGATAATACAAGCTTTACCCCGCAGATAGGATGTACAAAACGATTGCTCTGTGCTACCAGGATCAATGCCAATACGGCTGATTTAATATATGAACTGTACATAGAAAATACAGGAAATGTAATTTTGAACAATGTCGGCTTAGTTGATAATTTAGCAGCTGCATTCGGTGCAGGAAATGTATCCAATGTAAGGGTATCTGTAGTGCCGGGTTCTAATGCAGCTAACCTTGCATTAAATCCTTCATATAACGGAATAACCGTAACAAATGTTCTGAATCCCGGGCAAAACCTTCCCAACAGGATTTTAGACAACAGCAATTATTTTTTAAAGCTGCAGCTGCATCTAAGGGCTACTAATCTTTGCAATAATACTTACCGTAATTCTGCCATTGCTTCGGCCAATATTGGGGCGGGCATTGCCGGTACTATTTTAAATGTTTCTGATTCTTCCAACAATGGAGATCCTTCAGCAATTGATCCAAATCACAATAATAGGCCCGGCGAAGTAAACGAAAACAGGCCAACGCCATTTAATATGAGTGTGCTGCCTGTGAAATTTCTTAATGTAAATGCCGTTTTGGAAAAGAATAATGCAGCTCTTATAAAATGGCAGGTAGCTGTACCTATGGATGCTGCTGAAAAATTTGAGATTGAATTCAGTACAGATGGAAAATATTGGGGAAATGCAGGTGAATTAAAAATTGAAAATAAAGACCAAAGCAGCTGGCAATATATGGATGAAAATGTGCCGGCAGGTAACCTGTATTACCGCATTAAGCAAACAGACAATGATGGTACTTTCACTTATAGCAGGATTGTATTGCTGAAGAACAAAAATAATGGTGGCGAATATATGGTTTATCCTAATCCCGCCAATAGTTTTATTGCAATCAGTTCAGGTTATAATGGCACCATTAAAACGATGGCTGAACTATACGATGCCACAGGAAGGTTGCTGTTGACTAAAATAATTGTAGCTTCCAACGAAGAAATAAGTACAGCGCAATACCCACAAGGCACTTACCTGCTGCGGTTGCTTAATAACGGGAATGTAGTTACTTACAAAGTACTTGTGAAACACTAGGGCGGGGTACAGCTTGGAACAGGCAACACTTCTTCTAAGGCTACTATGTTATTTACTTTTAAGTTGAGTAAAATGAGAGCGAAATTTAACATAGGTATCTGTTGTTTTTTATTTGGGATATTTTTTTGTGATTGTATGTTTGCCCAAAATTCTGTTTTGGTAAATTTTGGTAGTAATTCCTGCACCAGCGGGGTGCCTTCTTTTTCTCTGATTAAAGATCCCTTATCTGTTTCGCCGGTAATGTTTACTACTTGTGATATGTCAGCACAACTGCCTGATTATTTCGGGGTTTTCATTTCTTACAATCCGCTTACTAACAAAATTTATATAGCGGATTCAAGAACAAATGAACGGACTGATATATGGCAATTAGATATGGGGTTACCTACTACTATTGCCTGCCCTGCAACTATTTCTGTTTCTCCTACTTCTTCTTATTCTTACGTATCCAATAATTTTGAATTTGATAATGATGGAAACCTATGGTCTTTTTCTACGTACAACCCTGCCAGCGGCCGGTGTAATATTGATAAGTTTGATGTGAATACAGGAAATATATTTGACAGTAAAATATTAGAATTTCCTGAAAACCATTTTCCTGCTAATATTGATCAAGGCGACCTTACTATACTGCCAAACGGAAGAATGTTTGCTGTACTTGGAAGTTCTCCCTGTCAGTTGTACGAAATTACCAATTACAGCAGCGGCATTGGTAATGCTATGGCTATCCATTTGCTTGATCTGCCGAAAAATTGTTATGGCATTGCATTTTTAAACGGTTTGCTGGAATTAACGGGAATAAATCGCTTTAGCTTTAGCTGTTATTACTACGATTATAATATTACCACCGGTATATTGGGAGCAGAGAAACCATTTCAAAACGGGCAGGCGCCTATTGACAATACCAGCCTTACGCCGCAAGTGGGATGTTCTAAAAAGCTGTTAGGCGTCACAAGGGTAAATAACAATACCGCAGACCTGGTGTATGAATTATATTTGGAGAACATGGGCAATGTTATTTTGAACAATATCAATTTTACAGATGATTTGACTGCAGCGTTTGGCGCAGGCAATGTATCCAATGTGAGCGTTTCGGCAATGCCAGGTTCCAATACAGCCCATCTTACCTTGAATCCTGCATATAATGGCACAACAGTAACAAATATCCTGAACCCGGGACAAAACCTGCCCAACAGGATACTAAACCACACTGATTATTTTTTAAAATTACAAGTACAATGCAGGGCCACCAACTTAGCCTCTGGTATTACTTACCTTAATTCTGCCATTGCTACAGCAAATATTGGCGCAGGTAATACTGCCACCATTATTAATGTTTCTGATTCTTCTAACAATGGTGATTCAATAGTTGTTGATCCTAATAAAAATGGTAATGCCGGAGATATAGGTGAAAATGTACCTACGCCATTTAACCTTGCTGTGCTGCCTGTAAAATTCCTCAATGTAAATGCCACTTTGCAAAAAAATAATACTGCGTTGATACAGTGGCAGGTGGCCACGCCAATGGAAAAAGCAGCAACGTTTGAAGTGGAATTCAGCGCCGACGGAAAAAACTGGCGCACGGCAGGCGAACTGAACATTGACAACAGCAACCAGGCCAGCTGGCAGTTTACACACATCAATGTTCCTGAGGGCAACCTGTATTACCGCATTCAGCAAACAGATAATGACGGCACTTTTATTTACAGCAGGATAGTGTTGCTGAAAAATAAGCATAACGGTAGCGGCTATGTTATTTATCCCAACCCTGCCAATAATTTTATTGCCATCAGTGCCGGGTATGATGTTGCCGGCAAAGCGGTGATAGAATTGTATGATGCTACAGGAAGATTGCTGCTGAATAAAACAATGACGGCTTCCAGTAAAGAAATCAATACAGCATTGTATCCGAGAGGCACTTACCTGCTGCGTTTAATAAATGACGGGAATGTGATGACATATAAAGTGGTAATAGCGCATTAAGCCACAAAATATTTTTTAGCCGCGAATTTCACTAATCTCTACGAATGTTTTTTATTCGTGTGCATTCGTGAAATTCGTGGCTTGCTTTTTTATACTACCACGTTCACCATTTTGTTGGGCACATAGATGATCTTCCTTGGCTCTTTTCCTTCCAGCCATTTTTGCACTACTTCATTTTGCAGCACTAATTTTTCTACTTCCGGCTGTTGCAGGTCTAAAGCAAGGTTGATGTTCGTTCTTACTTTTCCATTAATGGAAACAGGATATTCCTTGCTGGTCTCTACCAGCAAGCCAGGGTTGAATACAGGATAAGCAGCATTTAACACTGAGCCTTCATTGCCCAGCTGCTGCCATAGCTCTTCTGCAATATGCGGCGCATAAGGCGTAAGCAATATCAATAGCTGTTCAAGAATTTCTTTTTTGCTGCATTTTAAATCTGCCAGCTCGTTTACGCAGATCATAAAAGTACTGACGGCAGTGTTGAAGCTGAAGCGTTCGGTATCTTCCTCAATTTTTTTAATGGCTTTGTGCAGCACTTTCAATTCTGCATCAGTGGCTTTGTCTGTATTCCAAACCTTGCCCTTTATTTCATCATTGAACAGGCGCCACAGCTTTCTTAAAAACCGGTGAACGCCTTCAATTCCCTTGGTATCCCAGGGTTTGCTTTGCTCTACCGGACCAAGGAACATTTCGTACATGCGGAAGGTGTCGGCGCCGTATTTATCGCAGAGGTCATCGGGGTTTACAGTGTTGTATTTTGATTTGGACATTTTTTCTGTCTCAACACCGCAGATGTATTTGCCGTCTTCTAAAATAAATTCGGCATTGGCATATTCTCCATTTTTCCATTTTTTAAATTCTTCAATATTTAATTCGATGCCATCAACAATGCTTACATCAACATGCAAGGGATGATACTGAGTTTGATCACTATTATCACCGAAATGTTGCAATGTATTGTGTGATAGAAAGTATTGTTTAGGTTCCAATCTTACGGACAGATAGTTGTCCACGCCTTCAAGAATATTTCGTAACCATTTTATAAACAACTCGGTTCCTTTAGAATACTTTTCAATAATTTCTTCATGTGACAGAAAATGGTAAGAATATTCATTGGGTGACGGCTCATTCATAAATTTATTATAGCTGTCGCTCACAAAACCTTGATACCGGATGAAGAGATTAATCTTTTTGTTATGAGATATGAAATCTGGGTTCCATTGGTGATTTTCCAAAAATTCTTCTGTAAAATTGAAATCTGTAAAATTAGTTTTTAAAATATTTCGTAATAGCCGAAGGCTACTATTGTATCTATACACAAACCTGCTGCTCCCCTGTATCATCCCCTGGTTCACCAGTTTCTTAAACGGTTCATCAAAACCAATATGGCCTAAGTCATGCAGTGCTTTTGTCCACATGCGGCTGTACAATAAATGTCCTACGGCGTGTTCAGTACCGCCTATATATAGGTCCGCCTGGTTCCAGTAATCACTTGCTTTGCGGTCGCAAAAAGTAGCGTCATTCTTCGGGTCCTCCGGCATCGGCGGCCGCTTCCCCGCCGCTATGACCGGCAGA